>JAEXNZ010000328.1 GCA_023439425.1 Pseudomonadota bacterium | reverse complement strand
TAGCGACCCTGTGCGGCTTCTTCCAGTACCACCGGCAGCAGCGAGGACAGCTCCGGCATGTACGAGAACAGGAAGGCCAGGCTGGTGACCGTATCGGCAGTGACCTTGTCGCGGCGGGCTTCGTTGGTGCCCGGGTCGCGGTAGTCCACCTCCACCGGTGCGGTGTTCAGCGTGGTCATCACGTTGCGCAGCTGGGTGCGGGTGTCCACCGGGAAGCGCTTGGCGCAGGCGGCGTCCTTGCTGCACTGCGCGGACTGCAGCGCAATCGCGTTTTCGAAGGTGTTGGCGAAATCACCGCCCACCACCAGCTCGTTCGGCACTACGCCGTCGATCACCACCGTGCGGGTGTGCTGCGGGAAGCGCGCGGCGTACTGCTGGGCTACGCGGGTGCCGTAGGAGCCGCCGATCAGATTGATCTTGTCCACGCCCATCGCCGCACGCACCGCGTCCAGGTCACCGATGGCCTGGGTGGTGGTGTAGAAGCGGCTGTCGGCGCGCGAGGTCAGGGTGGCGGCGCAGCGGCCGGCATACTCGGCGACCACTTCTGGCGTGGCGGCAGCGTTCTCGTCGAACGCCAGCTCCTTGCCGTCCGCGTCCAGGCAGGTGAGCGGGTTGGATTTACCAGTGCCGCGCTGGTCCACCAGGATGATGTCGCGCTTCTTGCGCACTTCGCGCAGCGCCTGGTTCACCACCGCCGCCACCTCGGTGGCGCTCTGGCCGGGGCCACCGGCCAGGAAGAACACCGGGTCCTGCTTGCCCTCGCCCTGGTTCTCGGTATCCAGCCAGGCGATGTTCAAGCCGATCTTGCGGCCGTTCGGCGCGTCCGGGTTCTCGGCCACCTGCAGGGTGGCGCATTCGGCTTCCACGTTGCTGCTGGCCTGGCTGCTGGTGAGCGTGCAGGGCTTGAAGGTGAGCTGGCCGTACTGGCGCTGGGCCGCCTCGGCGGCGGGCTCCGGCGTGGCCTGGCAGGCGGCCAGCAACAGCAGGGCTGCGCTGGCGGCCAGGGGTCGGGTGGCTGGATGCATGCGGGTTCACGTCCTTGAGTGAAGGGTCTTAGCATGCCATGACGGGGTGGCGGGGCGAATGTGACAGAGGTGCGATGACGACCTTGAAGACCGCATGCGCATCAGGGAAGATCACCCGGCTGATCGCGATCCGGGGGGGCGTGGCCAGCGCGGCGATTATCCGCCTCCTCCCCACTTATGGGCTGATGAGGTGCGCGACGTGCGTAAGGAAACGATTCTGGCGTTGGGAATGGCAGGATGCATTGCATGTTCATCCGCGGGCGCGACGCCCGTGACTGCGGACGCTCAAGCCAAGGCCGAAGGCGTAGCGGCGCTTGAGACGCTGGCAGGGCCAGCGAACCAGTTCGTGGATAAGTGCGTTTCCCACGTCTTTTCCGGCAACGACCTGAACGCGCGAACATCCGGCAATCCTTCGTTTCTGGAGTACACGCCGGAAGAGGCCGCACGGTTCCTGATGGGCAAGCCGGGAAAAGCCTGGGGCTTCCGCACCGAGAAGGGGAACTACGTGGTGACGCTGCTCGATAGCGGCATCTGCAGACTATTCGCGCAGACCGCAGACGCGGCGACCACCCAGCAGGATCTTGACACGATGGTGAAAGGCCTGTTCCCCGGCATCCCCGTTCGCAGCATCACCGTCACGCGCGCGGGGCCTCAGACCGACAGCATTGTTTCCTCAGGGCGTTACCCGACTCTTACCCGCAACAAGAACGGAACGCCGTTGTTCTTTGCCATCAGTTCGACCAGCCCCACTACGCCTTTCGAGGCCATGTATTGGATGACCTTTGGTGACCCGGATGCGGGGCTGCCGGACACGCCAGTACAAGGCGAGGAAAGCACGTCAGGAAAATGAGTGTGGGCGTGCAGTCACGGGCCGTGCAGCATTGCAAATGTGACTGAAGCGCCATCACTGTCCCGCGCAAGCCCGCTGCGTAACCGCAGCGGGACGCACCCTAGGTCACAGGCAGTCGCGAATGCTCAAGCGCCGGCCGCCGACGAAGTCGGCGGTTCGGGCATGGCTTCCAGCGCCTGCACGAACTTGGTGATGTTCTCCTGGGTCGCCTGGTTCCACAGGTTGATCAAGCGCTCCGTCGCGTTGAAGGTCTTGCTTGCGGAGTTGGTCGCAGAGGTCACGATTTCCTTTTCGAACACGACGTCGCCCGACTTACGGTCCACAACGCTGTAAACAGCATCGACATCGACGGTGTTGGAGAAGCCCGTCGGATTGAACTCAAAGCGCCTGATCTTCGCGTAGACGGTCACGTTTCGCGAACCATCATCGCTGAACAAACCGGCTTGGTCCAAAGACGTCTGGATCGCATCACGCCAGACTGGGGGGAAGGTGGCGTCGAGCATGACCTTGCCAGTCTGAGTAGCGGGATCGGCGATGATCACTGAGACCAGCTTCACCTGCATGTCCATCGGCGGTCGTACCGTCCGAGTGATCCCGGTCGGAACCAGGTTGACCTGGGTGGGGGTACTGACACAACCAGCCAAAAGCAGGCACAGCAGAGGCGCAACCAGATTCTTCATACGTTTCTCAAGTTGGGTAATGGGTACGGCGACGCGCCAGCACGCGAGGTCTGGAGCAGATTCTCAATGCGCCGCCATACCACCGACGCCAATCAACATCGGAGGAGCAGCGGTTCGGCAAACTTGAAACATGGCGCGGAAAACGCCGCACGACCAGCCGCTCCCCAGCGACTGACTTCGTGCCCGCGACACCCCAGCGAAACGTTAGCCGATGGCCTAGGGACTGACAAGCTTGGCCATTCATTGGTGAGGCCCAGTCACTCACGCTGAGAACGGCCACCGCAGATCCAGCCCCTTCTCGTCCCGCACCGCATAAACCCGCTCGTACTCGAACGACAGCACAAACCGGTGCGGGTGCTGCTCCGCAAACAGTTCAATGAACGGGTAGATCTCCGCCATGCTGCTCATCTTGTTGCTGGCGCGGAAGTGGAATGTCATCGTCAGGCACACGGTCCAGTTGACCTTCATTCCCTTGGCCAGCACGCGCATCGGGTAGCGGTGCAAGATCAGGCCGTAGCCGCACTTCGACCCGGGCAGCAGGCCGCCATGGATATGCGGGATGTCCTTTACGCATGCGCCCAGGTCAGTGAGCGTCTGCGCCACCTCTTCCAGCGTTGCGCCCGACTCTATTTCCAACGCCATCATCAGGCCCATGCCTGAACCTCCTGCTGCTTGGGTGGGTGCGGCCCTGACGGGCACGGCGGTGCTTGCGCGGCCGGCGTGGGCCGCGCATCGGAATTCGCGATTGAGCATGTTTACGGCAAACCTGTTGGGATGCCGCGTCCTTGCGGGCGGTTGTGTTGGGTGCGCCGCTACCAATACGCGCGCGGGCGGACCAGATCGACACTCGGGCCGTAGACGCGGTACGCCAGTTCTATGTCGTAAGCATTCTGCAGCTCAAACCAGTACAGCGGTGGGTGGCGGAAATGGCGGCCCAACCGAAGCGACAGGTGTGGGTCTATGCCACTGCGGCCCCGCACCACGGCGTCCAGGCGACCCCGGCTTACGTTGAGGCAGCAGGCAAGGTGGCGCACCGAAAGCCGCAGCGGCTTCATGTAGTTCGCCAGCAGCACCTTGCCCGGATGCTCGCGGGGCGTGGGGTAGATGATGGTCCTGGAGATGGTGCTCAACGCTGCGCTCCTGCGTCCGAACGCACCCGCCGACCGCGCCGGCGTGGCCGGATGAAGGCCATCCATGGGGGTGATGCGGCTGCCAACTCTGCTGCTGGCGACGGGCTGCCGTCTTCCTTCAGCGCACAGGTGCGCAGCAACAGGTATGACTCCAGCAGCTGATTGACCAGTTTGCTGAGGGAACGCCCCTCGTGTTGGGCAGCCGCCTTCAAGGCGGCATGCATTGGCCTGGCAGTGCGTATCTGCAACAGAACAAGCTCGCACATGGAATCCTCCCACGATTGGGTAACAAGTAAGTTCAACGAATGGGCAGCGCACGGCGCAGCAACGGCGCGTGGCGGTGCCGATCAAGTGGCCGGTGTTGTGCCCGGCGCTATAAGGTGTGGATGCGCGCGAAGAGTGGCAGCGCTAAGTGGCTGCGGGCGCGCGGAAGACGTAATCGAAGGCCTCGAGTGGGCAGCTCGAAGCGATGGCTGAAGGCCCAGAACGCGTACATCACAGACTCCCGGGAAAGAGGCCTTTCCCACCATGGGAAAGGCGTCGGGAGGTTAGAGACCGTGAACTGACGAAGACGGCGTGGCTTATTTCCCCCTCCTTGGGGGGGTTTTGTATTCGCCACCTTCCCGACAACGGGAAACCACATTACGTCAGTCCGGAGTGCTCTAAGCTCCGGGGCCTACGGTGCCGGAAGTGGAATCGGTTGGGAAGTAGGGAAATTCTGCTTTTTGGGCCGTGGCGAGATGTTCGGCCAGGTGGTGTCGCTTGTGGCACGGAAAGTGGGTGAAATGCGGTGATTTGCGTCGGTTGTGGCTGAGAGTGGCGGCATTTTGGCGCGTTTGCTCGCCACGAGATTTTTTGTAGCACATTGGTTGTGTGCTGAATGCGACCATCAGAAGCGATTCGACGCGCGCGAGTGCAATTTCTCTGGACTGCCTAGCCAGATCTCAGCGCCTCTCAAACCAGCGAGCTCTGCCGCCCTTGCACCGACCGCACCTACGATCACCGAGTCTGCGGACTGACAGGAAATGCCGTAGGGCTGGAAGCTGCGATATCGAAGGACGTCCAGCCGCGAAATCGGCGCATGGAAGAACCCACGGCCAGTCGTAGGAAATGCCCATCCGCGCCGCATTCCGTGCTTCATTGACTTGCATGACGTAGTTCACCGGAAGCTACCAACTCATCAACCAAGCCCCGCCGCTCAGCAGCGTTGGCTTGGCTGGAATCTAGCGGTCATATATTCCATATTTTGCCGTCTCTGACGTGATCACTAATCTCTGGAGGGTTGTGGCGCACGCTGGGATGGTTTGCGAGGGCTAGCCTGATGGTTCGAACTGCATTGTAAGAGTCCATGACAAGCAAGCGCTGCTCCCTGAAGTACCGCTGGTCGAAGGCGTCCTCATCCACCGCATGAGCTGGCTTCTGCCTCAGCTTCCTCACCCTTCGAAGGGTTCGGAACAAGAATTTGATGGGCTCGGGGTCACGAGTTTTGAAACTCCGCTCAAACCATTCTTCGAGCATCGTCAGGGTGCCCTTCTGCCGCACCACGATCTTCCCGTCAGGCCGCACGTCTTCTTGCTCCTTCTCTATTCCTACGAAGAATCCGGCGTTGATGTTGTCGGAAAGCATCTTGTCCAGCAGCAGAACAAACGCGTTGAACTCAGCGAGTGTCGGACGAAGAAGGAAGCTGAATCCTTTTGGACGGTTGTCGGTGAAAGTCTTGCGGAACAGTTCAGGGCGCCCCATGAGGGAGCACATCTTGTTAATGATGCTTAGCTCCTCCGTGAATGCTTCAAAGATTGAAGTCTTCTCACCCCATTCCCCAATTATGTTATTTCGATAATAGTCCGGGTGAAGGGCTTGTTTGCCCAGCACCTCCTTTGCCCTCCATATCTGCTGATGCTCGCTCGATAGACGAGCCAGATACCTCACAAAAGACGCGCAAAATCGATTCAGTTCACTATCGTAGGCAAACCCAAATGTTTTGAGGAGCACCCGATCTTTACTTGGCACAGCTTCAGAATTGTAGAATGCATCATCAATACAGATACTGCCGTTAATACCGTCGGTCTGGTAGTAGTACCGAGGATCGTTACGATATAGCTCCAACACGGACAATTCGAAGGCTCGGTGATCTAGCTGACCGGCACCCTTTGCAATTTCGTAGGTATATGGCCGATCAGCGTACTCACCAACTCTAGGATCTTTTTCGAGAACCTGCCGCGACGGATAAACGCAAGTGTGATCGTCCAACCCAACTGAATCGAGGAATTCGATTTGCTGCTCTCTGGTCACCCACGAGAATGCTTTGATGTGTGGATTTGGATGCACATTTCCAAACCATATTTCGATCTTCCCTTCTTCGACCAGCGCTCTCAGATAAGGGGCTAGCTCGACAGCACTGATGCCGTGCTTCCTGGCTATGGTGCGGACAGGTAGCCCATTGAAGTCGCCAGAGTCAAAATACTGGTCAAGTGCCTCTACAATGATGGAAAGTCGAATATCCATACCTTACCCGTTTGTTCCGCAACTAACCCGACTATCGAGACGAGCTCGGCCATCAGGCCAAGGCCGCCAACTTTCTAAGGCACTTTTTACAAGTGACGTCCTTGTGCCTTGTACTATTGATCCCACACAGTGTTGGACCTACACCCGTACCCTCTGGAGTAGAGGGGGATGGCGCGTGCAGCTTCCAAATTTTTGATTGGACTCCAATACCTGATAATGCGCTTGACACATCGTTGTCGGCCAAAAGCTCTCGAAGCTCGGCGTGGTTCTCGATGATCTCTTTGAGAAATTCCTTCTTATCCAAAGTCTGTCCACCTTGATGCCAAACCAGTCAAAGGAAGGAGCGGCAAGCTCCGGCCACACGAATTACCCTCAGGATGCCGTGCGAGCGGCGTTCCGTGCTATTCCATTCGATCTTAGGGTGCCAAGATCATGTGGGCAAGCCGAATTAAAGGCAGAAGCCACGATTGGCGACCCGATCGATCGGTGGTCGCGACGTGAGATTATTCAGTTTTCGGATCCTATGGCCCGCTGTTGCCCATTATCTGGTTCCGTGCGCGGCTATCAGCAAGCTATGCCAAGAGCCTATTGGCCGACTTCTGGCTCATGGCTCACATGAAGACTGCGGTAAATCTCGGAATGGGCGGCAGGGTGCCACTGGCTTGCTTTCCATTGAAGGACGCCGGCCACAGACAAGGTGTAGATCGGAAGCCCATCGAAGTCAGCGGCGACCTGGGAAACGGTAATATCGACTTCTTGATTGATGATCGCAGGTGACACGCCGCCAGGCATTTGCATCGGAACGCCCTGCCACGTCGCTGCTGGATCCGCGACAAATATACCTACCACCTCAAAATCGCGCACGACCCATTCGTTGTAGCGGTCGCCACGGCGGTTCAAGCTCTGCTCTAGGTCATCAACTTTAATATCACACTCATGAGTGACGACGCGCACACCGTCCACCACCCGTGAACCAGCGTCATGCGCCGATACGGCGACGATTGACTCTGAACTGGATGGAACTATCACCAATCCTACGGTGCCTGTACTGTGCCTACCCACACCATGGAATCTGTCACCGGGCTGCAGCAACGAGCACGAGATTCCGCCTTGAGCAGCCCCCTCACAGACATTGCGGAGGTCTCGTGGATAGAAATGCGTTCCCGGACCTACGCCTTTGGGCGTTCCAGAGCAGTGAACAATAAGCGCCTGGTTTCTCGACAGGAAATGAAATATCTCCTCAGTGCCCGGCTTCGCAGGATAAGAGGATCCTAGCTCGCTCTCCATCATGACGCCCTCCGTCGCTTGATTTTGTGATTATGATGTATTGTTCCGGCACGGAATGGAGTACTGGATCGAAGCGACGAGAGTAGAAGGTCGCTCGAAGACCAGATCCGCCATTGTCGAGCGCTACCTCCACTGTTTCAGTGTCGACAAGTGTGAGGAAGAGTGCCTCACTCGTACCCCATTCCCAGCTCCTGTGACTGTTGCGCGAGATCAGCCATCGCCTGCTCGCTGGCTCGCTCGCGTGCTTCCTTGTACTGCATCAAATCGGCAAACCTCACCCGACGGTGTTTCCCGGTCCGGTGAAACGCCAGCTCTCCCTCTTCAAGCAATTTGACGAAGTGGGGCCGGGATACGTTGAGCAGATCCGCCGCCTCTTGGGTGGTTAGTTCCGCGTGGACAGGCACAACCTTCACCGCATTGCCATCGGCCAGTTCCGCCAGGATATCCACCAGTAAACGCAGCGCCGAGGTGGGAAGCTCCACTTGGTGCGGCTGCTTCTGGTCGTCGAAGATCTGGATGTGCTGCGTTTCGACCTTGGTGGCCAAGTAGGCCGCCAAGGCACGCTGACCCTGCACCGCCGCCCTCACCTCTCCCTCAGCGGGCAGGCTCAGCAGCTTGGGTTGGGCGGTGTTGGTCATGGTTGTTCCGAGGGAATGTACGAGTACGGAGACACTCTATTCGAAATATTCGCAATTCGCAATAATCGAAAGTTCCTGTTCTAGCAGCTACTGGAGGACGCCGTTGCTGCATTTGCGGATAAGGAGTTGGCGTGAGGCGTGGGGGTGGCAATCGAGTTCGCCTGGCCCACCCTGGTAGACGTCACCCGCAACAGGGTACGTGGCTCAGCAAGCCTAGGCGCGGTCTAGCGCCCCTTGGAATCTCTGCAGCAATGGGCATACACTGGCTGTGGCGCCCGCCCTGCTTGCACACGAGCAAAAACAGGCCGTATCCCATGATCGACTCTTCTCTTGGCCAGCTGCCGGGGACTTAAACGTGTGCGCCTGACCCGGATCTGCTTGGCCGTTGAGGACGAGTTATGACCATCAAGCAATATGCGTTTCATGCCCATGCACACCTTCGCTCGCAGGGCTTGGCATCGCTTACTCGCAGTCAGATTCATGAGCTACTGGCGGCCGCCGCTGGATTTGGCACCCATGCCGCATTCCACCACCAGGCCGCGTGGTGCGACGTGGCTTGGCAGGTTAGCGGTCTCACACCTGATAGAGACAGGATCATCCAGCGGTGTCTGGACTTTGGGATGTCACCGGAGGGCGCGGGACGCGCAGCCGAAGGCATGGTCAGTTTCCTAGGCTCATCTGGCTACGCACCAGTGCGCTTCGAGGAGCTGATCGCTGCGATCGCGATCGATGAGGATGAGTGGGGGGAAATAGATGATCCGGGATCGGATGACGTTCCTGACTGGGTCTCGACCGAACTGATCAGCCGCATGCAGCAAGGGCTTGATGCACTGCTCGGCGGGCTACCCTTGCTGCTCGAAGGGTTAGAGGCGGCTGCGTCGCGCGGGATAGCGGCTGCGCACCTTGCTACCGCATACATGCTCGAGCCGTATGGTGAGCTTTCTGACAGGGACAACCGTCGCTTCGGCCGCCAACTGCGCCAGCGTGGTCAGTGGTCGACCGAGCCAGTGCCCTTCGCGGAAATTGCTCCAGACGCAATCGGTTCGTTCGTTCAGGTGGTGGCCAAGCAACGGTACCACCTCCTTGCTGCAGCACGTGGAGGGGATAAGCGGGCGCTGCTGATCACTGCGGAACGCTACAGTGATCCTGGGGCGCTCGAGCTGGAACCATCGGACGAAATGAATCGGTTTGACATGGTTGAGTTGGCCGATACGCATGGTCGACCCGAACAGGCGTATCAGTGGCTGACGGCGCTCGCACGAGAGGGTGATGTTTCGGCTATGCGCGATCTCATCGAAGATCGTGGGGAGACGCCGTTCCGCGCCTGGGTCTGGATGCACCTTTCGCGGATGCTGGGCGAGGACCTGAGTAGAGATCGGCATACTGCGATCAACGAGGACGGTAGTCCGTATGACGATGATGTGGGTGGTCCGGCGTATGCCGGGGGCGAAGACGGAATCGAACTGGTGCCACTCGCGTCAGAGGAGAACAGCCGCGCCAAAGACGAGGCTGCTCAGCTGTTCGCGGCAATTGAAGAGGGCTACAAGCTGACCTGACGAGGTTGGGTCACGGACGGGATCCCAACGGGAATCCCGTCCGCATTTACGTCTGGATGTTCGCCGCGCGCGCACTTTCAGGTGGGCTTCCGTGTAGTGATAAACGGGCGCAGTCAGCGCCCTTTCGCTTCAGTCCGATTCGACGAGCTCACCTCAGCCCGATTTGAGGCCGAGGTCTTTGATTTTGCCCCAAGGCATGATCGTGACGCCGTCGCATTCGCCCGGGAGTACGCCGTTGTAGTCGGCCTTGGCAACAATGCCATGGCCGCTAGTGCCGCGAACTACAGCTGCCCCGCTGTCTCCCGGAGAGCACGCTAGTGATGGCCCCTCAACACGTATCCAAGTGCTCGCGCAGGGAAGCACCTGGCCGGGTCCGCATGACACCCCAGGGTTCCACTTGAGATGAACCACCTTGCCGCAACTCCACCCGGATCGAACTCCTCGAAAGCACAGTTCTTGCCCCTCTTCCGCACCATCCCACATAAGCAGGATTTTCCGAGTGTTGTAGTCCGACTGAGAAGTTGCGTAAACATCTCTAAGCGGCGTATGGGTGCCGGCCGTATGCCACTGAACGTCATGACTTGCATCATCAATGCCGTCAACGTACGTCAACGGCGTGGTGAACTTGCTGGGCTGACCATAGTTCCCGTAGATCAATGCGTCGGGGCAGTGGGCGGCAGTGGTTATGCCCTTCCGACCAGTCGCGGTGTGCGTCACCGGAAACCCCGTGGTGCAATATGAATTGTTGTTCTGAAGAACTGCACCACCCTTTACGTAACCCAGATTCCTCGACTTTGACATGTTCGGCCTGAGAGAGACCGAAATGCCCAATACCCTTTCAAGCTTCCTGACCGTCGGTCTCAGCGCCTCAACTTGCTCTTCGTTGCCCTCAATGTGGACGATAAGCAAGTCTTCACCAGGGCGGCCCATGTAGCCCGTGATACCGGGTATCGCGCTAAAGATTAGATCCCTGTGCTTATCGACGATCTCATAGAACTCATCTTGGGTACGCTTGTGACCCGTCTCAATGACGACACGAGTTGTTCCGCTTTGCGTCCTCAGGGTCCTCCCCTGGACCGGCTCGGAGCCTTTCAGCTGCACCAGGATGTGTTGATCCGGCGCTTCTTGAATGGATATGGCGGTCAGTCGCCCGTCGAACTCCCGCCTGAGGTCGGCCATCGGCTGAAGTATCTCTGTCTGAACCGCCAGCCGGGTGATCGCGTCGTCAATGGAGACGTCCGGGTGCTCGGTGACGTAGCTCTTCACCAGAACCTGCATCTCCTCGCCTAGCTCGGAGTAGGCGTCAGGCACCTGTGCCCATGCATTCGACGAAAAGCAAACTAGGAGTGAACTGCCGAGAAGCTTCCATTTCATGAGTTTGTCCGCGTCCTTGGAGGTGGATTCGAGCGCGATTCAATGGCGCTGAACGGACACCCTAGCAGCGAAATGCAGCGTATGCCGTGACCGCGCGCACAAACGAGATGCCTTGAAGGCAGCTCGACCCAGAGAGATCAGTGGTGGAAGTTCTTCGCTGGAAAGCGGCTGTGCTTGCGCTCCACAACGCAGCAATAGCCGCCGCAGAGCGCTCCGGCCAATGCGCCAACTCCAGGGATGGTCCAGTTCCACATGGGAGTACCGGGGTTGATCAATGCGATCACCACCACGGCCATCGCACTGGTGAGTATGCTTGCGCCGGCACCCAGCAGAACGCTCTGCAGGAGGTTTAACGTACGTCGTGAGGCCGCGAAGGCGAAGAGCAGTCCGGAAGCAACCGCTGGTAGTGCCCCGACCACATAGCCGCCGATCATGAAGAGAATGACCATCACGATCGCGCCGAGGCTGAAGAGCTCGGACAGCGCTCTTGGATAATCCATGCTCGCCACGACTAGCAAAAACATGCACAGTCCGCCGATCACCGGACCCAACGCGAAGAAGATTATTGTGTTCCGTCTCATGGAATTGGTTCGACTCATGGCCCGGCTCCTTGCCCAACGATCATGGCTAACTCACTCTCCCGAACCGTCCCCTGCTTGAGTGAAATGCTATTGCTCCGGGCCACTCAATTCGTCATCTGCTTCATAGACGTCCAAGGCAAGGCTGATGCCGCGCTCACCTAGAGCGATGTCCCGTCGTTGCTGCTGCTCATGAAAAGACCACAGAACATGTCAGGCTGAAAGCGCGACAGCGAGGCCCATACGGAGAGATCCTGAGTGAGCTGCGCCAGTATTTCAAAAATCTGAACTTCCAGGTCCTCAGGCTCACGACGTTCAGCTTGGAGTCGCCAGAATCCCCACTTGGCAATAATGCTGTCTCCGGAATTCCCTACTGCAATCTCTTGCCCCTTGATGCGCGACTTCGTCGGACTCGCTCCGAGCAAGGCGCTGACTTCATCGGGAACGAGATCTTCTCCGGAGAATCGGAGGGATGCCCTGGAATGCTCGAATGCGCTCATGTGATCCCTGACGACCTATTTGGGGGCTCCAAGCCCCGTCAGTCGAGCACGGTAGCAGAAAAAAACAAACCCCCTTGCGGGGGGGCGCGGATGCCCTTAGAGATTGCTCCCATCAACTGACTAAGGCCTAGAACCAGTGGCGGCATCTGAACACCTGAGGCTGGACCTCAAGCTCCGTATACATCCAGACGGGGTGATGGTACTTCATTCGTGTTCGCGTGATGGTCCTTGATCGGATTTGGGGTGGGGCGGGCTTGGGGGCGCTGGACCCACCCCGGTGTTTTCACGGCCGTCGCGCGGGGTGGGAAGCCGGGCAAGCCCGGCTCTACGACGCACGGCACGGTGTTGGAAGACGCACCGCGCGGTGTTGAATGGCGCACGGAGCGGTGTTGGAAGACGCATTGTGCGGTGTTGGGGCCGGGCGAGCCCGGCCTTACGAAAGGCCGGCTTGCTCAGTGTCGCGTTCGGCGCGCCTCCGCTGCTTCAGAGATCTCAATGAAGTGCTCCATGAACTCGATGATGATCTCGTCGGGATGCACGTTCCACCTTCTGGCAAGTCGGCGCAGTGCGAACAACTGCTCTTCCTCGATCAGGAAGTCCATATCCACCAGCTCGCTCACGCGTCGGCCCTCCGCTGTCGCTTGGCCTTGGATGGCAGCGTGTACGAGCCCACCTGGATGTACGGCACGCCGTCTTTGCTCATGCCGTCGGCATCGAGCTCGGGCACTTCGGATGCCTTCACTGGTACCAGCAGGAAGCTCTTCTCGCCCAGGTCCACACGCAGCCATGTGCCCGCGCCCATGCCGGCATCGGCGAGCCATTGGCCTTCCAGATGCATGCAGGGTTCGTCGTAACCCGGTGTGCCGGGGATGTCCGATACCCGCCCCATGGTGACGATGTAGCTGATCTCTCCGGTGTCAGCGTCGATCTTGATTTCCTGGCCGCCGCGGATGCCGTGGTTGGGGGTGTCGTCCCAGTTGATTGTCATGATGATTCTCCCGTTGGATGTGTCTTCGCCCGGATGGCGAAGTGAGTGGGAGCGTTGGAGTTTTTGATACGAAGTTCCGACGCTCCGCAGAAACACCCTGCATCAATGCGACGACGTTGGGAATGCGATTTTTCTGCAGTGTGTGTACGGTGTCTCGGTACACGACATGCGGCTTTTGACGTGGTTGGCGCGTTATTGGTTGTAGAGCGTGATGTGGGGCACGTTCTGGTATGTCATTGACGTCAAATCGGTGTCGTTTGCGGCTGCTTATTGATCGCGATATAAATGCACCCATGACGGAAAAATTTCCTGAACGACAGATCAGAGCGGTCTATAACGACAAAACCATCCGCGTCTACCAGGCCTATTCGGACCTGATTGCCGACAGCGCCCTGCAGCACCAGACCTTCGTCAGCCCGCCGTTCAAGCGCGAACGGATGACGTGGATCAAGCCTTCCTTCTCGTGGATGATGTATCGCGCCGGCTGGGGCTACAAGGATGAAGGCCAGCGACGGATTCTGGCTATCGACATCACCCGCGAGGGCTTTGAGTGGGCGCTCGCGCATAGCTGCGCCAGTCATCCGGAGCCGGGCATGGATGCGGCGGCGTGGGAGGCCTTGAAGCGTGATTCGCCTGTGCGGGTGCAGTGGGACCCTGAGCGCGACCTGCATCTGCGGCCGCTGGAACACCGTGCGATCCAGGTCGGGCTGAGTGGGGAAGCGGTGCAGCGGTATACCGGGGAATGGATCCAGCAGATCACCGAGGTTACCGAGCTGGCGCTGCGGATGCATGCGCTGGTGGAGGAAGGAAGGCTGGAGGAGGCGGTGGGGTTGTTGCCGGAGGAGCGGGAGTACGTCCTCGGCGGGCTCGATGTCTGACCGGTAGCGGGGGGGGGGGGGGGGGGGCGGGGGGGGGGGGGGGGGG
>JAEXNZ010000325.1 GCA_023439425.1 Pseudomonadota bacterium | reverse complement strand
CCTAACGTAGAGCCGGGCTTGCCCGGCTGCTGTTTGCGGGAAGCCCCAGCCACGCAGGGCGTGGCTCTACGGTGTTAAGGTCTACGGTTATTGGCCCCCTTGGACCCTCCCCCATGAAAAAGACCCTGTTGCTCCCGCTGCTGGCTGCCACCCTGGCCCTGGCCGCCTGCGGCAAGCCCTCCGCCGATTCGCAGAAACTGGTGGTGGCCGCCACTGCCGTGCCGCATGCCGAGATCCTGCAGGTGGTCAAGCCGATCCTCGAGAAGGAAGGCGTGGAACTGGACGTGCGCGTGTTCAACGACTACGTGCAGCCCAACGACCAGCTGGTGCAGAAGCAGGTCGACGTGAACTACTTCCAGACCGAACCCTACCTGGACGCCTACAACCGCGACCGCAAGACCGACCTGGTCACCGTCACCGGCGTGCACATCGAACCGTTCGGTGCGTACTCGCGCCGCATCAAGTCGCTCGACGAGCTGCCCACCGGCGCGGACGTGGTCATTCCCAACGACCCCAGCAACAACAGCCGCGCGCTGATCCTGCTGCACAAGGCCGGCGTGATCACCCTGAAGGACCCGACCAACGCCCTGGCCACCCAGCGCGACATCACCGCCAACCCCAAGCAGCTGAAGTTCCGCGAGCTCGATTCGGCGATGCTGCCGCGCGTGCTCGACCAGGTCGACCTGGCCCTGATCAACACCAACTACGCGCTGGATGCCGGGCTCAACCCGACCCAGGACGCATTGGCGATTGATAGCAAGGACTCGCCGTACGTGAACTTCCTGGTCGCGCGCCCGGACAACAAGGACGATGCCCGCGTGCAGAAGCTGGCCAAGGCGCTGACCGGTCCGGAAGTGAAGTCCTTCATCCAGGAAAAATACAAGGGCGCGGTGTTGCCGGCGTTCTGATCACGGCACCCGGAAGCCCATGGTGGCTTCCACCGCCTGCTGCCAGCCGGCATACAACGCTTCACGCCGGCTGGCCTCCATCTTCGGCACGAAGCGGCGGTCCACCGCCCACTGCCGCGCGATCTCGTCGCGGCTTTCCCAGAAACCCACCGCCAGCCCGGCCAGGTAGGCCGCGCCGAGTGCGGTGGTTTCGGCCACCTGCGGGCGCAGCACCGGCACGCCCAGCAGGTCGCTCTGGAACTGGGCCATGAAGTCATTGGCCATGGCCCCGCCATCAGCGCGCAGCTCAGTCAGTTCAATCCCGGCATCCGCCTGCATCGCCGCCAGCACGTCGCGGGTCTGGTAGGCCATCGACTCCACCGCGGCGCGGATGAAGTGTTCGCGGGTGGTGCCCCGGCTCAGGCCGAACATCGCCCCGCGCACATCGCTGCGCCAGTACGGAGCGCCCAGCCCGACAAATGCCGGCACCAGGTACACGCCGCCGGTATCGGGCACGCGCTCGGCGTAAGCCTCGCACTCGCTGGAGCGGGAGAACAGGCGCAGGCCATCGCGCAGCCACTGCACGACTGATCCGGCGACGAAGATCGATCCTTCCAGTGCGTACTCGACCTGGCCATCCACCTCCCAGGCCACCGTGGTCAGCAGGCCATTGCGTGAGGTCACCGCCTGCGCACCAGTGTTCATCAGCATGAAACAGCCGGTGCCATAGGTGTTCTTGGCCATGCCCGGGGCAAAACAGGCCTGGCCGAACAGCGCCGCCTGCTGGTCGCCGGCCATGCCGGCGATGGGAATGTGTTGGTCGAAGAAGAACTGCGCGCGCGTGGTGCCATACACCTCGCTGCAGCTGCGCACCTCCGGCAGCATCGCCGCAGGGATGTCCAGCAGCGCCAGCAGTTCCGGGTCCCATTGTCGGGTGTGGATGTTGAACAGCAGGGTGCGGGCCGCGTTGCTGATGTCGGTGACATGCGCCGCGCCGCCGGTCAGGTTCCACACCAGCCAGCTGTCGATGGTGCCGAACAGCAGTTCGCCGCGTTCGGCGCGCGCCTGGGCACCGTCGACGTGGTCGAGGATCCAGCGGATCTTGGTCGCGGAAAAGTAGGCGTCCACCAGCAGGCCGGTGCGTTCGCGGATCAGCGCTTCATGGCCGTCTGCCTTGAGTTGTTCGCAGAGGGCGTGGCTTTGCCGCGACTGCCAGACCAGCGCATTGTGGATCGGCTGGCCGGTGGCCTTGTCCCAGACCACGGTGGTCTCGCGCTGGTTGGTGATGCCGATCGCGGCGATCTGGCGCGCATCGATCTGCTCGCGGTTGAGCAGTTCGGTGATCGTGGTGTAGACGCTGGTCAGGATCTCGCGCGGATCGTGTTCCACCCAGCCCGGCTGCGGGAAGATCTGGGTGAACTCGCGTTGCGCGCTGCCGACGATGTGGCCGGCGCGGTCAAACAGGATCGCGCGGGAACTGGTAGTCCCCTGGTCGATGGCGAGGATGTAGCGCTTGTCCATTTCATTGTCTCGTGGGCGGACCAACGACCGTCGGGTCGCACGTATTCGGTAGTGGCGGCCGCAGGCCCGCGCCACAATATATATGTGTATTAT
>JAEXNZ010000284.1 GCA_023439425.1 Pseudomonadota bacterium | reverse complement strand
GGTCACCGTGAATCGTGGCCTGATGCAGCTGATCTCACCGATCCGCTCATCGTTCCGTTTTACCAACGCCTGCAACTCAGTCTCGGCTCCCACTCCTCGGGTGGCCGCGATTATTTCAACTATTGTTTCAGGAGTTAGTACATGTCTGATCGTCAGACCGGCACCGTCAAGTGGTTCAACGATGCCAAGGGCTTCGGCTTCATCACCCCGGAAAGCGGCCCGGACCTGTTCGTGCACTTCCGCGCCATCCAGGGCACCGGCTTCAAGTCGCTGCAGGAAGGCCAGAAGGTCACCTTCGTCGCCGTGCAGGGCCAGAAGGGCATGCAGGCTGACCAGGTGCAGGCGGTCTAATCGACCCCTGCTGCCGAAAGGTTGCCACAACGCCGGAAGCGCAAGCTTCCGGCGTTTTTGTTTGTGTGTTCATCGGCGCGCAGTAGCATGAGGGTTTGTCGTTGCGGACTTGCTGATGATCAAGGTGCACCATCTGGACCATTCCCGCTCCCAGCGCGTGCTGTGGATGCTGGAAGAACTGAACCTTCCGTACCAGGTGGTGCGCTACCAGCGCGACCCGAAAACCTGGCTGGCCCCGCAGGCGCTGCGTGATCTGCACCCGTTGGGCAAGTCGCCGGTGGTGGAGGACGACACCCTGGTGCTGGCCGAATCCGGCGCGATCCTCGAATACCTGGTGGACCGCTATGACAGTGCCCGCCAGTTCTCGCCCGAGCCGGTGCCGCTGCAGTCGCCCGAGCGCCTGCGCTATCGCTACTGGATGCATTACGCGGAAGGCTCGGCGATGCCGCCGATGGTGATGTCGCTGGTGTTTGCCCGCCTGCGCAAGGCCCCGATGCCGTTCTTCGCCCGTCCCATTGCCCGTCAGATCGCCGACAAGGCACTGAAAGGCTTCGTGGGCCCGCAGATCAAGCTGCATCTGCAGTGGATGGAACGCGAGCTGGGCACCACGCCCTGGTTTGCCGGCGAACGCTTCACTGCCGCCGACATCCAGATGAGCTTCCCGCTGCAAGCGGCCGCGGCGCGTGGCGGCGACCTGTCGATGTATCCGCGCCTGCAGGCGTTCCTGGAGCGGATCGCGCAGCGCCCGGCCTACCAGCGCGCGCAGGCCAAGGGCGGGTCGCTGGACCTGGCCGCCGGCGCGGCCTGAACTTGCCTGCCGCGTCGAGTGGCCCCATCTGTCTGGCATGACGACGCCCACTCTCCAGTTCGATAACCGCTTCCTGCGTGACCTTCCAGGCGACCCGGTAGAGGGGCCGGCACTGCGTGAGGTGCGCGGTGCGGTATGGTCGAGCGTGATGCCTACGTCGGTGGCCGCGCCGCAACTGCTGGCGTATTCGGCAGAGATGGCCGAACGGCTGGGGTTCGGCGCGGATCTGCTGGAAAGCCCCGACTTTCCGCGCGTGTTCGGTGGCAATGCGCTGTACGCCGGCATGCAGCCGTGGGCGGCCAACTATGGTGGGCACCAGTTCGGCCACTGGGCTGGGCAGCTCGGCGATGGCCGCGCGATCTCGCTGGGCGAACTGGTCACCGCGCAGGGCGAGCGCTGGGAGCTGCAACTCAAGGGGGCCGGACGCACACCCTACTCGCGCGGGGCCGACGGCCGCGCGGTGCTGCGCTCGTCGATCCGTGAATTCCTGTGCAGCGAGGCCATGCATCACCTGGGCGTGCCGACTACGCGTGCGCTGAGTCTGGTCGGTACCGGTGAGGCCGTGGTGCGCGACATGTTCTACGACGGCCACCCACAGGCGGAGCCAGGTGCGGTGGTGTGCCGGGTGGCCCCGTCGTTCCTGCGCTTTGGCAGCTTCGAACTGCCCGCGTCGCGTGGTGACCTCGTGCTGCTGCGGCAACTGGTCGATACCTGCATCGCCCGTGACTTCCCGGAACTGGAAGGGGCAGGGCAGGACCGCGATGCGCGCTGGTTCGCGCAGGTCTGCGAACGCACGGCGGAGATGGTGGCGCACTGGATGCGGGTCGGCTTTGTGCACGGCGTGATGAACACCGACAACATGTCGGTTCTGGGGCTGACCATCGATTACGGTCCGTATGGCTGGGTTGAAGACTACGATCCGGACTGGACCCCAAATACCACCGATGCGCAGGGCCGTCGCTATCGCTTCGGCACCCAGCCGCAGGTGGCGTATTGGAACCTGACCCGGCTCGCGCAGGCCGTGGCCCCGCTGTTCGACGACGTAGCGCCCCTGCACGAGGGGCTGGCGGCCTTCCAGGCCACCTACGCCCGCTGCGAGCGCGACGACGTGGCGGCGAAGTTCGGGCTGGCGGCGTGCACCGATGACGACCTGGCGCTGATGGCGCAGTGGCGGCAGTTGCTGCAGGACGGCCAGATGGATATGACTCTCGCGTTCCGCGCACTGTCCGCGCTGGACCCGGCCGCACCTTCGGTGGTGGTGCTGGAGGGGGCGTTCTACAGCGCGGAACGACGTGAAGCCGTGTTGCCGGCACTGCAGGACTGGCTGCAGCGGTATGCGGAACGCGTGCGTGCGGACCACCTCGACCCGGCCGCGCGCCGCGCCGCAATGGAACGGGCCAACCCGCTCTACGTGCTGCGCAACTGGCTGGCGCAGGAGGCCATCGAGCGCGCGGAGCAGGGCGATCTGGCCGGGGTGCACGCGCTGCAGGCGCTGCTTCGGCAGCCCTACGATGCTCAGCCAGGGGCTGAGCGTTACGCGGCGAAGCGCCCGGACTGGGCCTTGAACAAGGCTGGCTGTTCAATGCTGTCCTGCAGTTCCTGAACGCGTGCGGGCCAGTGGCCGGCCCGGGCAAAGGGCTGGCGCGGTACCCTATGCCACCCTTCGCGGTACCTGAGCCATGACCGATTCCTCCGCCGCCGTGCCCGCCTGGGCCGGTCGCCTGCGCGACATTGCCGATTTCCCCAAGCCGGGCATCCTGTTCAAGGACATCATGCCGCTGCTGGCGGATGGTCCGGACTTTGCCGCCGCTGTTGATGCCATGGTTGCGCCGTGGCGCGAGGCGAAGCTGGACGCGGTGATGGGCATCGAGTCGCGCGGTTTCATCCTGGGGGCGGCGATGGCGCGCGTGCTCGGCGTTGGCTTCGTACCGGTGCGCAAGCCGGGCAAGCTGCCGGGGCGTACGCTGCGCCAGGACTACACGCTGGAGTACCGCACCGACAGCATTGAGGTGCACGCCGACGCGCTACCGGCCGGTGCGCGCGTGCTGGTGGTGGATGACGTGCTGGCCACCGGCGGCACTTTGCTGGCGGCGTTGTCGCTGGCGCGGCAGTTGCAGGTGGAGGTGCTGGGCGCGGCGGTGCTGGTGGAACTGGCCGGCCTGGGCGGTCGCGAGCGCTGGGACGCGAATGTGCCGTTGGTGGCGAACCTGGTGTATTGACCGCGGTCCATCCCCGCGGTGGACACGCATGGCGTGTCC
>JAEXNZ010000254.1 GCA_023439425.1 Pseudomonadota bacterium | reverse complement strand
CCCTTGTTCGCCGCGGCCCAATGCCGCGCCGGCCCAAGCAGTAGCAACCACACTCCCCCGACGTAGAACGCCAAGAACCCAAATAGCGCAAGCGCTCCGATCGCATTGCCGAGGCCGAACTCTGGCTCGCCCACATACGTTGAGGGGTTCTGGGCCGCCGCTGCTCCGGAGAACAGTGCGCAGATGGTGATGAAAAGTCCTTTTCTCATTCTCGGCAGTCCTATCGTGTTGAGTGCATCAAGCTTCGTGGGCGCTCTGCCTCCGCGTATCGAACCTCAGCGCTCGCAATGCGATCAATGGTCTCTCGACCGCTGGCTGACGCGGTTGCGTAGTTCGAGATCAGCGCCCCCAGTTGCGGGCTCGCCAGAAGGTCAATGGGGAGGTTGGGGATCAACATCTGCCAGGGCGGGATGCCGAAGACCTCTGCCAACTGGTCGATTGTCTTGGCCCTTGGGTTGATCTCGAGCGGGTTGGAAGTGTCCAGCAGATTGGACAGCGTGCTTTGGGCAACACCGGATCGCTTCGCGAGCTGAGCCTGCGTCAGTCGATTGTGTTCCATCAACAATTGGAGGTTCTTGGCCAGAGCCAAGCCTGTCACCCGCGTTTCGTTCATGTTTAGCAGCTTACGGATAGCGCCTATCGCTGTTCCGATTGACTAAATATCGGTATAGCGATATTTTGCGGGAATGGACGCCCTGACCTTTCTTGAAAAGACCGTCGAACGCCTTCGGGGCTTTGGTGGGCATTACGCGGAGATCGCAAGGCGATCTGGGATCAGCTACAGCTCGCTCGTGAAGCTGGCGCAAGGGCACGCCGACAACCCAACGATCGAGACCCTGCAGCGTGTGATCGAGGCTCTGGACGCCTTCGAAGGCAAACCGCAGGCCTGCGCCGCTGATCCGTCGGTATCGCCGGCGAACCAGGCCGGGGAGGGAGCTGAGGTCGATCCCGACAGCAACCGCATCATCCCGGTGGAGGCAGCCTGATGGCCGGTTTCGCTCCAGACCGCTTCAATCCACGTCTTTGGCTGCGCGATTGGCTGACCAGGCCATCAGCCGCGGAAGCTCAAGCTTCCGAGCAGAAGTTGCGCTCTGTGGCGGAGAACGTTCGCCGGCCCCTGACCATCTCTGCCGTCGACCTCGTCAGGGAGATGGCCTGGATCTTCGAGGACGAAGCTGCTGGTCGATTTGTGCTTCCGCCCGGGAAAACGCACTGCGAATGTGCTCGAGACCGGATCGAGTCTCGGCATCGAAAGGCAGCTCATTCGACACCTGAATCCAGCTCGCCTCAACCCATGCCCGAGCGTGATGCCAATGATCCAGGAACGAATCTGGGCGGGGGTGCGATTTGAGCATCGCTTCGATCATGGTGTTCGTGACCAGCTGCTGCGCCTCCAGCTTAAGCAGCCGGTCCTCCAGTTCAGGTTGTTCCATGTCCGCTCCCGGCAGGGGTTGGGTTGGTTCGCACCTCCAATCCTACTGCCGGGCGGACGCCTCCTGCTCAGCCGTGTTGGGGAAAGTCTGATGGCGCGCCGAAACCTCCACAATCCTCATGACGGGGCTGGCAAAGGCCACGGCCGCGATCGCCGCGAATTGCGCGCGCTGCGCCGGGAGGTCAAGGACCTGCGGCGACAGCTCACGGAGGTCCCTGCCGAGTCTCGCGCGATCGAGGGTTCGTCTGTGGACCAGCAGCTGCGGGCGATCTCCCGGCTTGTGGAACAGAACGGGGACATCGCCAATCAGAAGGTTGCGTCCGCCGAATCCCGCAGCAAGGTGATGCTGCGGTTGGCCGTGGCTACTGCTTCCGGAGAATGGGGAGCGCGCCGAAGCGGGGTGACGGACCCTCAACTACCTCAATCTCGCGTTCTCCTATCCGTCGGGAGTGGCCATCGAGCACGTCTTTGGGAATTGGCATGTTCACCGTCAGGTCAACCAGGCCAGGGCCGCCTGTCTGGAACTGCAATCCCTCCAGGCGAATTGCTCGTGCTGGCGTTTGGAGTTGTCGCTCTGGCCATTCGAGCCATTCTGGGACGAGCCAGTGCTCGAAGGGGCCAGTCTTGAGGACGTCAATCTGCACGATGCCACCATCGGTGATGATCATCGCGACCAGGTATTGCGGTTCCATGGCGATCTCCTGGGTAGGTTTGGCTGGGTCGGATCACCAAGCCTACCCGGAGATCGCCGCCTCCACCCGGGGTGGCGCATGAGCTCCACACAAAAGGCGGGTAGGCCTACAGGGCCGCAGCCGCTGCCGCCCGCCACGCCGACCGTGATCACCGCGCTGATAAAGCGGCTTGGCGTTTTGGAGCGCCAAGTGCGCGCGCTGCAGCGGGAGCGGTCTGTGCTCAGCGTTCCTGCGCGGCAGCACCTCCCCGACCAATGTCCTTGCCGAGTTCATCCCTTTGACGCTGCTTCTCAGCAGCAGCCTTCTGACGAGCGCGGTCACGGTCCTCAATCGTCGCTTCAAGATGCTGTTTCAACTGTTCCAGCCGTGCCAACACGCGGTCGAGCCCAGCGGGGCTCTTTGCGGACGCGCGTTTTGTTTGCCCTGTTCGGATGGACGCCTCAACGAAGCGAAGCAGGACAGCGGGCTCCGGATGACTGCCAATGAGCAACCGGATCAGTACGTCTGTCTCCATCAGCTCATTTTCCAAGGCTGCGATGCGTTCCTCGTTCCGCGCAAAGCGCTGCTCAATTTCACTCGGGGTCACTTGATCCTCCTTTGGGTTGTGTGCCCCTCGATTCTGCCACCTGTTTACGACCACCGCTGAAGCGCGATTCCTGCTCCCAGCGCGCGCTGCGCCCCCCACCACCTGATTCCCGAGGACTCCCATGCCCTGGATTGAAGAGACCTGGCTCCACGATGCGCTGGCGGCCCTGAAGGCTACCTGTGACGTAGATGCCCGCACCCGCAATGAAATGATCCAGTTCCTGCTGGACAACGGCTTCTGGGACCAGGAGAAGCTGAAGGACTGGACCAGCGCGGTGGCCAAGTTCAACAGCTGCCTCAACCCCAACAAGGCCGAGTTCTTCAAGGTCGGTGAGCTGTGGGCGCTGATGCGCCGTTTCGGGCGCCACCAGCTCTTCCTGGCCATGGCCGCAGATCTCGGCTACGAGGTCCGTGTGATCCCCACCGAACAGCGCCGTCAGCAGCTGCTGGAGCAGCTGGCAGATGCGCAGCTGCAGCTGACGCAAGCGACTCAGCGCATCGCTGGACAGCTGGAGCGCATCAACGCCGAGGCCGTGGATCCACGCGCCACCACCGCCGCCCCAGGGCGCCCTCCGCACCACTTCAGCCGGCCTGCAGAATGGACCTCACCGGCGAAGGCCAGTGTTGTTCAGACCGTGGGTTGCCCCTGACCGGGCAGGCCGCGGCCAATGAGCAACAACATCATGAAATTGTGCTGGCCACTCCAGATGCCAGCACCCGCTAAAGCGGTGCTGATGGCGATCGCGTGGCACGCCGACGAGCGCGGCTGCGCGTTCCCGTCACTTGTCACCCTGGGCGTCAAAACGTCGCTAGGGAAGACCGCGTTGCTGTCTGCGATCACGTGGCTGGAGGACAACCGCGTGCTGGTCGTTCAGCGCGGCGGCAGCGTCCGCGGCGGGACGAAGTTCAGCAACAAATACGCGCTTCTGTTAGATCGGCTGGACCCGGCGCTGTTCCCAGACAAGCCGCGTCGACCATCTAAACCAGTCCGCGACACGGACCAGTCGGAAGACGGCGATGGTGAAAACCAGTTCGTGGGAAGTACCGGTTCTGACGACGAATCGGAGGGTAACCAGTCCGTGTCGCGGTCCGGGGGGGGTTGCGGGCCGGTTCGCGCCACGGGCCGG
>JAEXNZ010000239.1 GCA_023439425.1 Pseudomonadota bacterium | reverse complement strand
CCCAGAAAACGGTTGAACTTCTTGAGATTGTAGAACTGGATCATGCCGAGATTGGGGTCACCCACCCGGAACACCTTGAGCCCATTGGGCAACGTCTCAACCGCGGCGAACATGTGATGCGACGTCCCCGTGAGGAAAAACTCCGCATCTCCCTTCACACTGTTCAGGAAGGTGCCGAGCTCGGTGTACTCGATGGGCGCATGCGCAGACACCGTGCCCGGCAGCAGCGCGGCCCCCTGCGCATCGCGCACCGCCCCCAGCAGTTCCGCGCCAAGCCCCTCGTTGGGTCGGCGCATCACACGGCGGAGATTGCGAATCACAGCGCTCATCTTCCCTTCCGCAACCCCCAGGGCAAACATCCGCGAGATGCCGGTACACCACCCCATGCGCGTGCCCGGCCCGGTTTCCAGCATCATCTGCGACACCGGAATCAGCACCCCGTCATTGACCTCCACCGCCGCAGCCACCGCCTCCTCCACCCGCAGTGCGCGCTCGATCCGCATGGTGCGCTCCAGCCGCGCGATGATCGCGGACATGGCTCCGCGTTGCGCCGGTTCCAGGCGACCGCCGACGAACAACTCCTTCATTCGGGCCAGACTGGCCCCCTGCTGCACCTCGGTGGGCATGGCCACGCGTTCCCAATGGGTTCTGCCCCAGAGAAAATCGCGGCCGGCGCTGTCCAGCGATTCGCTTGAATGCGGCATCTCCATCTGTACGGCCGTGTCATAGGAGGTGGCTGCGGAATTGCTGCGCACCGCGTACGGCGTCTCCGGTGCACCGCCACGCAGCCCTACCTCGGTATGCGGCTCCCACATGCCGTCGGCATTGAGCCGGACCGGATCCTGGTACATCAGGCCGGGATTGGGATTCTTCAGACGCCAGGTGCGGTTGAATTTGTCGAAGGTTACTTCGTACACGTTGCCGGCCTGACGGATGTAGTGCCGGCCGGCAAAGTGCTGGATGCCGTTGTCGGCCGGTCGGGCCCCGTCCACCACCAGATCGGCCGGCTGCGCATAGCGGGCGCTGAGCCGGGCCAAGGGGTCCGCCCGGACCACCTCGGCCGCATCGGTGATGGCGTGCACCTGCGGCACCAGCCGGATGCCCTCCTCGGTGCTGAGCGCGGCGGTCTTGCCCGCCGTGCGGCCCAGGGCCATGGGTGCGGCAGCCAGCACCACGCCCGCTGCGCCCCAGGCCGCATCCACCGCGCCCTGGTGACGGTCCGCCTCGGTACGGGCGTCGACACTCTTCTCGATTCCCAACGCCATCTCGATGCCTGCACCTACTGCAACCACCGGAAGCACCGCCGGGATCGCGATGCTGACCAGCGCCCCCAGCAGGTCAAACCACTGCAGGCGTCGCAGGAAAAGGTCGCGACGGGTCTCCCAGGCCGAACTCAACAAGGTGCCGGCATCGTTCACGGTGTGCTGTTCGATGCGCGTGGCCATGGCCTCGAACAGATCCTGCCCGCTGATTGCCGGTCCCGTGCTGTTGTCCTTGAACAGGTCACTTGGCGGCTGCCCCAGCGTGCTGGTGACACCGTTGGAGAACCATCCATCCTGCAGGTCGGCCAGGTCGAACGCAGCTTCCAGCCAGTTGCGCCCCTGCGGGCTGTGCACGACCCGGCCCAGCCAGTCCGCCAGCTGCGCGGCATCCGGAAACTCGCGGAATGCCACGCTGTCGCCCGGCGAATACAGCAGCACTTCCGGCCCGTCGTCGTGATCAATGCGCATCAACATGGACTGCGCCCCGTAGATGTGCATCCAGCTGACATGGCTGCCGTCGGCCAGATGCGACTGGAAGCTGCGATCCTCCGCCTGCGTCGCCAGCATGTAGCCGGTGGCCGCGATCGCGAGCTGCAGGCCACGGGCGGACAGCGAGCCTTCGGCGAACTGCTGCCAGGCCGAGAACATGTATACCCCGCGCAGGCAGACCTTCACTTCGCTGCGCTGGGTCTTCCAGAAATCCTTCAGGACATCCAGGTAGCCACTGCGCAGGTCCAACCCGCGTACCACCGCGAGGAACTGGTCTGGCCGCAGCCCTTCCACCTCGGTGTCCTGGTCGAACACGGTGCTGTTGTCAGCGGTATAGATGCCGAGGTCGCTGCAGCCGGGCCCGCCATCGGGATAGCCCTTGGCTTTGTCGAACGCACATTCCACCAGCCGGCACGCACTGGTCTTCTGGTTGGCATCGTGCACGAAGCCACTGGGCGACGCCGAACTGGCGGTACCGCTGGAGAATCGAACCAGATAATGCGCGGTGGTGTCGATGGCCACGCCGGTCTGGTTCAGGATCGCCCGCTCCAGCGCGTTGGCCACGTAGCGCGTCGGCAACGGGTAACTGAGCTCCAGCAGGCCACGGGTGGTGGCCATGCTGTTCAACCAGCGCGCGTCTTCCACCTCTGCATTGCGCAGCACGCCGCGCGATGGCACGCCCAGCTGTGCCAGCCAGTGCACTCCCAGAATCTCATACGGGTCCAGGCCGGACGCGGTTGCCGCTTCGTTGGCCGCGGTCAGCATGGGGGTTGCAACCGTCGGCGGCAGCGCCAGCAGGCGGCGGTCCAGCGCGAGATAGTCTTTGCGCGTGTCGGCCGCGCTGGCCCCGCGGGTATGGCTGAGCATCTCGCTGCGCAGGTTGAGCTGCTGCAGGAGCAGCGCGCGCATCAGATCGTCGTCGACCGGCGTGCCAAGCACCACCGGTCCATTGCCTGCGCTCCAGCGGGCATGCAGATGCGAAGGCACCCAGCTGTGCAGCTGGTGCGGCACTTCGCCGGCCAGGCGCAGCAACGCGTCGGCCTGTGATGTGAATTGTTCCACCAACGGCAGGCGCGTCGGCGAGATCAGTACCACCGCACCCTTGCGGCGCTCCGGGGACGGCTGCGACTCGGCCAACACCAGGCCGTACAGCGGAATGGTGCCGCCAGCGGCGGGTTGTGCGTTCAACGCGTGCACCTGGATGTCCTGCCCGGGCAAAGCCAGTGCCCGCCCCAGCGTGCTGTTGCCGGTACCGGTGCCGAACTGGGTCGGGTAGCGCAACAGGGTATCGATCAACCACAAGCCGGCTTCGTCCAGATGGCCCATCGCATTGAGCAACGTGGCAGTGCCTGCAAGCCGCTGCGTCATCGCATCCAGATACGCATCGCGCTCGGCATGCACGGCGCTGCCCTCGCACGCGCCGATGAAGCGGGACAGCGTGTTCTGGAAGCTGCCGAGGTAGTCGCTGCCGTTGATTGCGTCGTTGAACCCTCGCAGCGTGAGCTGGGTAACTTCCTCGATGGGGAAATGCGTGCCCGGCACACCGCTGTTGTACAGCCCGCTGTGCACCGCGTCCGTCTTCGGTGGCAGCAGTGTGGCTTCCACCAACGTGTCCGAACTGATCAGTCCACTGCGAATCCGGCGAGTGCGCGGGTAGGTGCTGTACCACCCACGCATGGCCGGATCCGGGCCGGGCACCTGGCGTGCTTCCCAGTCCGGCCAGCAGAAGCTTTCGCTGAAGGTGTTGAGGTAGATGCCGTGCGGATCCACCGTCACGTTGGCGACGCGCTGGATCTGCTGCACCAGCTCGGTGGCGATGTGCCGGTCCAGATTGGGCAACCCCTGGCTGACCCGTTCCAGCTGCTTGTCCGAGTAAGTCAGTGCGCGCAGCGCAACCTCGAGCGCTGCGTGCTGCTGCTTGCGGGTACCCCCGTGATGATGCATCCAGCGCCGCAAATGCATGCGCGCCATCGCCAGCGCCACACGGTTCTCGTTGCCGACCACTGCCTCCTCCGGCTGCGCAGGGCCGGAAGGCAACGCCTGGGCCGCATCCACGAGTTGCTGGCTGGCCGTCAGCAGACCATCCCGCTGGTTTACCGGAACCGATTGATTCAGCGCAGGTGCCGGCAATGGACTGTGATCATTCACGGCGCGCCGCACGCGCGTGGGTGGGATCAACACCTCGTCCACCAGCGCATTGGCGATCAGCCGCTGCTGCACCATCTCGACCAGCGCGTCCTCCGACTGCAGCGGAGCCTGGTCGATACGCGTGTATAGATCCTCCCAGACCGTGGCATTGCCGCTGATGTCGATGATCCCGTCCAGCAGCGGAATGACCTCGGCCACGGGTCGCGCCTGCGGGTTGGGGTCGGAGGGTCCTGAGACCGGTGCAGCGGCGGGGCCGTCGCCGGACACCAGCCTCCAGCCCTGGTGGATCATGGTCAGGCCGGCCACCATCAGGCTGCTTCCCAGCCCCCAAAGGCCCAACTCGGCGCGCGCCGCGCCGGATGCGGAGGGCCCCTCATCGGCGTTCTGGTCCGGAAGATCAATACGGAGGCCGCTCGTTGCCGCCCGCGGCACGACGGCGGCCGCAGACAATGGCGGGGAGGTCGCTGGCACGATCTCGCCTGGTCGGTCACCCAGGCACGTGAGCAGGCGCGGAGGCACCTGGGGCGGAGGCGCGGCGAGAAGGCCAGCGAGCGGACGCCACACGCCACTCAACTTCCCCCAGTGCATCGGCAGTGCGGCGACAAACGCGGCCACACCGTAGCGGGGCGCGCGCTCTCCTGGCAACGTCCGCTGCAACTGCCACAGCAGTGCCGCGACCAGCAGCGACAGCGCAGGGGCAAGGTGAAGGCGCGGTGCGAAGGGGGCGTCAATGACGTCCACCCAGTCGTTGAGCGCGGCCAGACTGTCGCGCAGGGACACCGGCAGCGACTGTACCAACGCCTCGAAGTCTGCGTGGCTGCGCAACGAGGGCAGACCCGGGGCCAGCGCGGCCAATGCTGCCGCCACACCGGACCAGCTGCGTTGCTGCAGCAGTTGCGCTACAGCCAACAGCCCTGCGGTCGTGGGCATGGCTGTGGACAGCACCGCCCAACCCGTCCGGTTGAATACGACCTGCAGTGTGTTGCGGGTCAGCGATGCCACGACATCGATCCACCCGGGCTCGCCGACCAGCGCCTGCTCGAAGCGCACCATGATGCTCGCACGGGCCTCCGGTTCGTCCACGCCTTCCAACTTCCGGCGCAGCATCGCCACGACGGCTTCGGCCTGGGGTGCGCCGGTGCAGAGAATCTGCTGGACCAGCGCCTCGACCTCCGGATCCACGGCGGCCGCCTGCCACTGGGTGGTTGACGGCCGCCATGGGTGGGTTCGATTGCTGACGCTTTCGGGCGATGGCGATCGTTCCGCGGCCGGAATCAGCGAACCGGAGGTCGATGCAATGGAAAGGGGGGCCCCTTGGCCCCCCTCGACGACGCTCATTGGAGTCATGCGCGGCACAGGTCGGGAGTGGA
>JAEXNZ010000236.1 GCA_023439425.1 Pseudomonadota bacterium | reverse complement strand
CCGTGCCGTAGCACAGCACCTCAGTCAGCCCGGTCATCACATCCGTGGCGTCGTAGCGCATGCCGATGATGGCATTGGCCCCCAGCTGGCGGGCGTGGCGGGCCATGTCACGGTAGGTCTCCTCGCGCGCCTGTTCGCACAGCTCGGTATAGATGGTGATGTTGCCGCCGAAGATGGTCTGGATGCCGCCGAGGAAGTTGCCCACGATGGAGCGCGAACGCACCGTAATGCCACGCACCACGCCCAGGTTGCGGGCAATGCGGTAGCCCGGCAGCTCGAAGGCCGTGGTCACCATGGAATCATTCAACTGCGGGGCGGCCGTGCTGGGAATGCCGCTGTTGTAGGGGTCTGCCATGAACATCACGCTCCTGTTTGGGCCTCCATTACAGCAACATGCCCCCCGCAACTTCAATCCGCTGCCCGGTAACCCAGTGGCCGCCCGGCCCCAGTAGACTGGCCGCCGCTGCCCCGATGTCGTCAGGACGGCCGGTCCGACCCATCGCAGTGTGCTGGGCCACGTACTGGTTCACGCCCGCATCGTCGCGCACCGCGCCGCCGAAGAAGTCGGTCTCCGTGGCTCCCGGGGCAAGCGCGTTGACCGCGATGCCACGCGGCCCCAACTCCTGCGCCAGATACCGGCTGGCCGTCTCCAGCGCCGATTTCATCGCCGCATAGGCCAGGCTGCCTGCAGCCACATGCCGGGTGAGGCTGGTGGAGATATTGAGCACTTGGGCCCCGTCGTGCAGGTGGGGAGCCAGCGCCTGGGTCAGCAACAGCGGGCCTTGAAGTGCACGCGATACAGCAGGTCTAGGTCATCGCTGCGTATCTCGCCGAGTGCCGCAGGCGCGTGCATACCGGCGTTGCTCACCAGTTGATGGAAGGTCGATGCATTCCAGCGCTGCAACTGTGCAAGAAATGTGGGCACGAAGCCTTCCACCGCACCGGTGGCAGCGAGATCCAGCGGCAGCATCGCCGCGCGAACACCCTCGGCCTCCAGCGCGCGCACCGTTTCTGCCGCCTGCATCTGCTGTTGCTGGTAGGTGATGACCACGTCGGAACCCTGTCGGGCCAGATGCAGCGCGATGCTACGGCCTATACCACGGCTGCCGCCTGTGACCAGGGCAATGGAGGACTGGGCTGTGTGGCTGCTCATGTATTTTGTCTGCGCGAATGGAAAATGACATGCTGCGCGCGTCCCCTTGCACCGCCGTGCCTGATCGAACTCGATTCATGCCTGATCCTGCTGCCATCGAAACCCACGCCCTGCTGGCCGCCCTTCGCCAGCAGGCGCAGCACTGGCTGACTACTCAGGCCAGCAGCGGTGACACCTTGCGCGAACTGCTGCCCGGCGTATGGCTGGGGCGCACCAGGGGCGCACGCGTGCCTTCGGCCGCGCTTTATCGCCCGGCGTTGGGCGCGGTGTTGCAAGGGGCCAAACAGGTGTTGGCAGGCGACCGCATGTTGGACTATCGCGCCGGAGAAGCACTGCTGACTCGCCTTCCCGTTCCCGCGCGCGGCGTGGTAACTGCCAGCAGCCGCGGCACACCGTTCATGGGCATGGTGGTGGAATTGGACCCGGCATTGCTGCGCGAGGTCCTGGCACAGATGCGAACCGCTCCTGCACCTGGCGAGATGACCGCTTTCAGCGTCGTGACGCTGCCGGCATCAGTGCTCGACTGCCTCCTGCGTCTGCTGCGGCTGGCCGTCGACAACGAAGACGCGCGCCACCTGCTGCTGCCCAGCTTGCAGCGCGAACTGGCCTTGCGGCTGCTACAGGGGCCCGACCGTGCAGCTGTCGCAGCGCTTGCTCAACCGCCGCCGGAAGCGCGTCGTCTGGGCATCGCACTGCGCACGTTGCAGCTCGGTTTCCGTCAGCCACTGGACGTGGCCGCATTGGCACAGCGCGCCGGCATGAGCAGCAGCCAGTTCTACCGTCGCTTCCGCGAGGCCACATCCCTTTCGCCGCTGCAGTATCACAAGCAGCTGCGCCTGCTGGAAGCGCGCCGGCTGCTGCAGCAGGGTGAAACAAGCGTCGCCAGCGCTGCATTTGCAGTGGGCTACGAAAGTGCATCGCAGTTCAGTCGGGAGTACAGCCGGCTGTTCGGCCAACCGCCCCGGCACTCAGTGCCGGGAGGTCGAAAGGATCGATGAGGGCTAATTGCCCGTCGGCTCTTTCAGCTGGGCAACGCCCGCTTCCAGTGTCACCACCGGGCGATATCCCAGTTCACGGCGTGCGCGGCTGTCGTCCAGCGTGACCTCCACCGCGGACGACGCGAATTCCTGACGCGTCATCGGCGCGCGCACTGGCAACCGAAGCGCGCGGAACGCGTCATCGACCGCCACGATCGCACGCAGCGCCCCGCGCGGCACTTTTTTCTGCGGCACGTCCAGTCCGTGTGCCTGCAGTTGCGCGCTGATCAGACGGCGGAACGGCACCGGAGCACCGTCGGTAACGTGATAGATGCGCCCACCTGAGCCGCGTTGCAGTGCGCAGCTCACCGCCTCGCAGACGTTATCCACGTGTGTGGCGGAGGTGAGGTAGTCGCCGCCGTCGATCCAGGCGAATCGCCCGCTGCGTACTGCCTCCAGCAGGTAGGGCATGGCGGTGGTGTTGTCACGCCCCCAGACGAAGCGCGGCCGCAGGACCTTTACTGCAAACTGCGGCGTGTTCAGGGACAGCGCCACGCGCTCAGCTTCCGCTTTGCTCGCCCCGTAGGTGCCCGGCGCACGCGCAGGATACGGGTGATCCTCATTGGCATTGCAGAGCGGCGTGCCATCGGTCAGTGCCGACTCGCTGCTGATCACGACCGCGACCGGCACCTCGGCCGCACGCGCCGCCGTCAACACACTGCGTGTGCCTTCAACATTGGTCTGCCATTGAGTTGGCGAGCTGTTGCGGTGATCGGTGTCGGCGGCGGCGTGCACCACCGCGGCGCAACCCGTCATGGCCTGCGCGATGCCCGGGGCCAGCAGGTCACCGCGAACGGCCTGCGCGCCCAGTGCCTGCACAGTAGTGGCGGCCGCATCACTGCGCACCAATGCACGTACGATGTAACCGTCGCCACGCAGGCGGCGGATCAGATTGCGGCCCACGTAGCCGCTTCCTCCGGTAAGGAAGAGCGTGGAAGAACTCATCAGGGGTACCTCGGGGGGAGAAACTAGTTCGCGGGTGGCGGCGCGTCTACCAGCGCACTGATGTCCCGCAGCACCTGGGCGCGCTGTTCGGCTGGCCACTGCACGTAGTCCAGCGACTCCAGCAGCTTCAGTCCTTCAAGCGCCAGGTAAGCAAGCAAGGCGCTGCGCGGCTGCTGCGCGCTGGACTGGATCTCAGCCAGAACTTCAGCCTGGTTGCGCTGGATGGGGGCACGCAGTTGCGGGTCCTGCGCCATCGCCGCGCATAGTGCCAGCGCGACGGGCTGGAAGGCTTCCGGGAACGGTTGAGCGGCGGCGGCAATGCGCCCGCGCAGCACCGCATCCTGAGTGAACCCCTGCGCGGCTTCGCGATTGAACGCGTTGTCGCGCTCCACCGCGCGCTCCACCACCGCCTGGATCAGGCCGGCTTTGGAACCGAAGTCATAGACCACCGAAGCCTTGCTGACGCCGGCCTCTGCCGCCACTGCGTCCAAGGTCAGGCGTGCGGCTCCTACCTGCGCGACCACGCGCTGCGCGGCATCCAGAACCTGTTGCGGATCAATGCTTTTGGGGCGGGCCATGGGCGGACTCCATTTTTAACCATCCGGTTGATTATAAATTCGACCGGCGAGATGTAAAGCCGTCGGCCTTCAATCCTCGCCCATGAGAGCAGACCTACGTGTGGCTTCCACTGCAGTCAAACCAGCCAGCCCCGCCGCGCCGAGCAGTACCGTCGCACTGGGGGTGGTCAAACTGCGTGAGGTTGCCACGCAGGGCGTGGCACTACGTTGCGTCAGCAGGCCCAGCTCTGATGCGGCCTGGTGGAGGTCGGCTAGCGACCCTTCAACGGCATAAGGCTCTGCACCTGCCCGTTGTTGCGCAGCATGCACATGAAGCGGCCGTCCGGGTAATCCACGATCAGCTCCTGGTAGTCGCCGGCCGGCGCGAACGACGTGTCTGGCCAGGCCCCGGTTCTCACCGTATTGCACCTGGAAACCGGCTGTGATGTGACAGGATGCTAGCCTGCCCTCAACTGCCCCCAGCCGCACACACGCGGAGGCCAACTTTTACCCGGTCCAGCACCGGCAGGCTGCGAAAACTCGCGACCAGTTCATTGTCGGCGAACAGCCGGGTGGACAGTCTTTCGTAGGACTCGAAGTCCGGCAGCAGAATGATGAGGATGAGACCACCGTTTCCGGTGACGTGGTAGCACTGCTGGATTTCCGGAACGGCGCGGAACTGCTCCTTGACGGCGCGCACCACGGCGGACTGGTCGTTGATCAGGTGTACCTCCACCAGCACGGTCACCCGTGCGCCCACGGCCTTGGGATCCACTACCGCGATGTTCTGTTCGATCACACCGGCCGCTTCCAAAGCAGCCACGCGTCGCTGCACGGCAGCCGGGGACAGATTCACCTGTTCGGCGATCACTCGCTGCGGTGTGTGATTGTCGCGCTGCAGAATCTCGAGAATGGCGCGGTCGAATTTATCCATGATGCAGTTCCTCGCTTCGCCAGGCAGATTCGACGAATCCACCCGCCAGCAGGCGAGCATTCGCGGAATTCGCTGGCGGAGGCGAGCCTACCATTTCCCGCCATGCACCAGTCTCCTGCCCCCCCTTTGGCCGGCCCCGCCTCCGACCTTCGTGG
>JAEXNZ010000220.1 GCA_023439425.1 Pseudomonadota bacterium | reverse complement strand
GGTCAACGACGCACTGAAGTAATCCCGACGACGCCCCTGTGCCCGGATCAGCGCGGGCGCAGGCTGGCGTCGCCCAAGGTATCGTGCACGCTCAGTGGCTGCATCAGCTGCATCACGGCGACCTCGGCAAAGGCCCGGCCGCGATGTTCGAACAGCCATTCGTTCTGCTTCTGGAACTCCTCGGCTTTGCCCAGCCGACGCTGCGCCTCACGCAGCACGACCCGTGCCTGCACCGGCTCGGTACCATCCATCAGTGGCAACAGCAGCGCTTCGGCACGCGCCGGCTGGCCCTGGCCGATCTGCTGCATGGCCAGCGCGATGGTGCGCCACTTGCTGACGACGGGATTCTTCAGCGTCGCCGCCCGGGCGTCGTAGTCGCGCAGCAGCGCGTCGGCCAGCGCGATGTTGCCCTGACGCTGTGCCAGATACACCAGCATCAGCAGGCGGGACACCCGGTCGGAAAAAAGCGGCTCACTGGTGAGCGCCAGCAGCGGCTTGAGCTGCGCGGCGGTCGCGGCCAGTCGCGCCGGGTTGGGCTTTTCACAGGCCGTATCCACCACCGACTGCATCAGCGCGACGTGGATGGCGAAGTCAGTAGATTCGGTGGGCGGCGCTTCGCTGGCCAGCGCTTCGTTCATGCCGGTGCAATCGTCCTGGTCGGCCGCCAGCAGCACCCGCGCACGCTGATGCATGATCGTCTGCAGTTCGTCGCGTGGCTTGGGCAGCTGTGCCAGCAGCTCCTGTGCATCCTTGTAGCGACGCTGCGCGACCAGCACGTCCGCGCGCGAGTCACCTGCAGTGCGGCCGGTGAGCTGTTCGGCCACCTGGAAGCTGCGCAGCGCTTCGTCGTAGCGGTTGGTACCCAGCTGGATCCAGCCGACGTACCCGATCGGATAGGCACGCAGCACATCCTGCGGCACCGAAGCGGCATGGCCGTAGCGTTCGGCCTCGGCAAAACGGTTGTCCACCAGAAGGTACCACGACGTGTTGGCCAGGCCGGCGAAGAAGTCCGGATACACGTCGGCCAGGACGCGCCAGTCCTCCAGGGGCCAGCCTTCAGGCTGCAACTCACTGCTCCAGGCTTTGAGGTAGAGGCGCTCGCGATGCGGCAGACGTTCGCCAAGGGCCAGCGCGCGCTGCAGGTGGGGTAGCGCTTCGTTGCGCTTGTCGACCCGCACCAGCAGCTTCGCCAAGCCGATATGGGCCATGGCAAAGTCCGGGTCGGCATCGAGCGCGGCCTCATATAGCTTGGCCGACTCGCCGAAACGTCGGCGACCAAGGGCAGCTTCGGCCAGAGCGAACGACTTCAATGCCTGCAGGCTGCGGGTGGAGGCCTGCGGCAGGGGAACTGATTGCTGGACCGACGCCACGGTCTCACCGAGACCGGCGCGCAGGCGACCGATCACATCGTCCACGGCGGTGACCACGCCATCGGGGTCGCGCGCTTCGCTGCGATAGCTGCGGACCACGGCGCGGCTGGTGGGATCGAGCAGGTCCACCGACACCACATAGCGTCCGCTGACCAGACGGATGCTCGGGGCCAGCACCATGCGCGCGCCTTCACGCGAGGCGACGTCGCCGGCCAGTTGCCGGTCCAGCTGCTTGTCGGCCGGCACCTGCATCAGCTCGCGCGATTCGCGTACCTTGCCGTCGGACAAGACGTTGACGTAGCGCGACTGTTCCAGGCTCATGAGCAGGGCGCGCTGCAGGCTGATGTCGAACAGCGGCTCGCCGCTGAGGTTGTCGACGTCGGCCACCACCACCCAGTCGCGCTCGGCAAAGGCGATGGCCGGTTCCGGGCGCAGCAGGATCCAGCCGCCAATGCCCAGCACGGCGATCACAGCCACTTCTGCAGCAAGCGCGGCCGGACGCCGCCATAGCGGCAGCTTGCGCCGGGCCTTGGGGGTCGAGCGTGGCATGCGCAGCGGTGCGAAGCCAGGCTCACCGACTTCGAACACTTCCTGCACCGTGCTCACCCCCTTGAACAGCCACGGCCCGTGCGAGCGCCACTGCAGTTTGTCTGCGCGTTCGCCAAGCTCATTGCTCGCGCGTCGGGTCAGTGACTCGGCCACCGACGACAGCAGTATCTGACCGGGCCGGGCCAACGCCATCTGGCGCGCCGCCATCGGCTTGGCCAGGCCTTCCACTTCCACCGGTTTGGCCCCGGCCTGGATCGCCTCGAGACTGTTGTCCCAGATCAGCACCTCGCCCACATGCAGGCCGGCACGCGCGCGCAAGGGCAGATTGCGCTGCTGCCCGAGCTTGTGCACTTCGCGCTGATAATCCAGGGCGAAGCCGAGGCCATCAATGGCACGGTCAAACAGCAGGAACAGGCCATCGGAGCGGTCAATCTGCTGGCCGTTCCACTGCTGCTGCAGGGCCAGCACCACACGATCGTGGTGCTGAAACAGCTCGGCGGCGGCGCTGTCGCCAATGCGCTCGACCAACTGCAGCGAGTCGCACAGGTCGGTGAACAGCAGGGCGCGGAGCTGCGGGGCCTGGGTCGACGTTCCGATGTCGCCGTTCATGAGGGGATCCCCGTCAGGGCTTGGCGGTCGCGGCACGCGACCAGTGCAGGCGGTTACCGCCCAGGCGCTTGGCCTGGTAAAGCGCGTTGTCGGCGCGAGCGTACCACTCGCTCCAGTCGGTGTGGGGCTCGAGCAGGCAGGCCCCGATGCTGACCGGGCAGATGTTGGGGTGCACGGTGGCGCGGCCGAGCAGGCCCTGCACGGCGCTGAGCACGAATTCAGCGGCGTGGTGCAGGCTGTCGCGGTCGGCATGCCGCAGCAGCAGGCAGAACTCGTCACCACCGAGGCGGCAGGCGCGATCGTCCTCGGTGGCAACCGAGCGCAGGATGTTGGCCACGCTCTGCAGGACCCGGTCGCCGGCCTGGTGGCCGTGTTCGTCGTTGACCTGCTTGAACTGGTCGCAATCGATCAGCAGCAACCCCTGCGGCGCGCCGTGATCGGTGCTGCGGCATTCCTGCAGGTACAGGGCCAGGCCGCGGCGGTTGTGCAGGCCGGTGAGTTCGTCGGTGCGGACCAGTTCACGGGTGTGGGTGAGCTGGTGGGTGGTGACGTACAGGTTGTCGAGCGCGGCTTCGAGGTCATGGTTGCGGCGGCGCAATTGGCGGATCAGGACCTGTTCGTTGCTGACCACGCGCATGATGGTCCGGCGCAGGAAATAGGCGACCAGACCGGGGTCGTGGTCGACGAGGCGCTGGAACTGATCGTGACCGAGTTCAAGCACCACGCTGTCGACGGTGGCGCGGGCGTCGGCGCTGCGCGGGTGGTCACCGATGAGCAGGCCGAGTTCGCCGAAGAATTCCTGGGGCCCCAGCGTCTTCACAACGAGGTCTTCGCCGAAGTCGAGCTCGATGTTGCCACTGACGATGACATACATGGTGCCGCCGGCCTGGCCGCTGTGGAACAGGTAGTCACCACTGCGCAGCTGCAGCTGCTGGCCGAATTCAGCGAACAGGGCAAATTCACCGGCGCTCAGCACGGCATGCACGATCTCAGCCATCGCGGTTTCCGCGATGCCTGGTTCCTGCGCGCACACTTGCGTAGCAAACTTGCCGGTCATCCCGTGCACCCGCTTCCCAGCGTCCCCCGGTGAGCAGACGAGGATAGCACTCCTTAAAAGTGTGCGCCTCATCCCAGTTCCATTAAAAACGGCCAAAATTTCAGGTGTTGGCCGTTGGCCCGTTTTGTTGGAACGCGGGTTTGGGTCTGAGGCGGCCATACCTTGATGTGAAGAGCAGCGTTTCAATTCATCCGTGTGGGGCGGGCCCGGGCACCCTCGCTCCGCGACACGCCGTGAACCCATCCATGGGGGCTGCTCCAAAACATCCATGTTTTGGAGCGGCGCTCCGGAGGGCACCCGGGCCCGCCCCCGAGGGTTGGTCGTGAAACGGAGCGAACGGCAAGGGCAACGGCAAGGGCCGTGTTCCATTCGGGGTCATGCGTTACCGAATGTTGTGCATTTGAGGGC
>JAEXNZ010000149.1 GCA_023439425.1 Pseudomonadota bacterium | reverse complement strand
CCCCATGGATGGGTTAACGGCGTGGCCCGTACCCCCCACCCGCCGGCCCCAAGCACGTAGACCGGCAGTCGAGGGTTGTTCGCATGAAGCCAACAGCAGCCGGGCAAGCCCGGCTCTACGTAAGCCGCGACGTCCCCAGCGCAATACACGCGCTCCGAATTTGCCGGATGGGGCCGCATCGGTGAAAATCGGGGTATCCCCCATTTCTGCGAGTCCCGATGCACCATGATGCCGACCTGATCAACATCGTTGCCGTTGGCCTGGGGCTCGCCTTCATCTTCGGCGCGCTGGCCAACAAGCTGCGTTTGTCTCCGCTGGTCGGTTATCTGGTTGCGGGCATCTGTGTAGGGCCGTTCACCCCCGGCTTTGTCGCCGACCAGGCCCTGGCCAACCAGCTCGCCGAGCTCGGCGTGATGCTGCTGATGTTCGGGGTTGGTCTGCACTTCTCGCTGAAAGACCTGATGGCCGTCAAAGCCATCGCCATTCCGGGGGCCATCGGCCAGATCCTGGTCGCCACCCTGCTCGGCTGGGGCCTGGCCTGGCTGATGGGCTGGGAAACCCTGCACGGCGTTGTGTTCGGCTTCTCGCTCGCCACCGCCAGTACCGTCGTGCTGCTGCGCGCCATGGAAGAACGCCGCCTGCTGGAAACCCAGCGCGGCAAGATCGCCGTCGGCTGGCTCATCGTCGAAGACCTGGCCTGTGTGCTCGCCCTGGTGATGATGCCGGTGCTGGCCGGCGTGTTCGGCCCGGATGCCGCCAACCAGACCCACACCCTCGGCAGCGTGCTCGCCAGCATCGGCTGGACCTTCGTGCAGCTGGGCCTGTTCGTGGCCGTGATGCTGGTGGTCGGCCGCCGCGTGATTCCCTGGATACTCGAGCGTATTGCCGGCACCGGCTCGCGTGAGCTGTTCACCCTGTCCGTGCTGGCCATCGCACTGGGCGTGGCGTTCGGCTCGGCCATGCTGTTCGGCGTGTCGTTCGCGCTGGGCGCGTTCTTCGCCGGCATGCTGCTCAATGAATCCGAGCTCAGCCACAAAGCCGCCAACGACTCGCTGCCGCTGCGCGACGCCTTCGCGGTGCTGTTCTTCGTCTCGGTCGGCATGCTGTTCAACCCCGCCATCCTGATCGAGCACCCGTGGCAGGTGCTGGCCACCGCCGCCATCATCATGTTCGGCAAGTCCGCCGCCGCGTTCTTCATCGTGCGTGCGTTCGGCCACCCCAACGGCACCGCACTGACCATCTCCGCCAGTCTGGCGCAGATCGGCGAGTTCGCCTTCATCATTGCCGGCCTCGGCGTCAGCCTGCAGATCCTGCCACCCACCGGACAGGCGCTGGTGCTGGCCGGTGCGCTGATCTCGATCATGCTCAACCCGGTGGTGTTCGGCCTGCTCGACCGCTGGCTGGCCAAGCACCAGGAAACGACGCCGCAAGCGGTGGAAACCGAATTGCCGCCCGGCCCGTCGCTGGACCTGCACGACCATGCCATCGTGATCGGCTACGGTCGGGTCGGCAGCGCGCTGGCCCAGGTGCTGCGCGAACGCGGCGTGCCGGTGCTGGTCATTGACGACAACAAGGAGCACGTCGCCGAGGCCCACGCCGCGGGCCTGCCCGGCATCCGTGGCAGTGCCGCTTCCGACAAGGTATTGGCCGAAGCTCATCCGGAACGCGCCAAGATCGCCGTGCTGGCGATTCCGCAGCCGCTGGAGGCGGGTGAAACCCTGGCCAAGCTGCGTGCGCTCAACCCTGGCCTGACCCTGCTGGCACGCGCACACAGCGACGCGGAAGTGAAGCACCTGCTGGAGCACGGTGCCGATGGCACGGTGATGGCCGAACGCGAACTGGCCTACTCGCTGGCGGAAATGGTCATGGCCACCCCACCCTACCGCACGCTGGGGAAACACCTTCCCGTGGTGTGACCGGGTAAGCGCTGCGGCATTTCCGCAATTACTCCGATAGGCAATTTCATCACCGGCACACAGGCTGCACCTTCTCTTTCCAGAAGGACGCCGCTTCATGCCCCAGGACATCGCCAACGCCGCCCGCGTTCAAGGCCGCTTCCACAACCAGATGACCCAGCGTCATCTGGCGGCTGCACCTACGCACCGCCAGTCCCAAGGACTGACCGGGCGCGGTCCGCTGCACATCCGCAACGGCTATGACTGCGTTGTGGCGGGTCTGCTGCTCGGCTGGGCATTGTCCCAGCTGCGTATGCCCGACAGCCCCACGACGGACGCCGGCGCGAAACCGCCGGCAGCCGGACGATCGCAGCCCTCGCTGCACCACGTAGGCAATCGGGCGGTCCAGCACATTCCGTCTGCTGCCCATTGGCCCCCGGGTGCACACGCCTTGGCCATTCCAATGGGCATGGACTGGATGGGCGGGCTGGCGGAACTGCTGGGCACGCAGATCAGTGCAGAGCAGGCCGCGCTGGAACTGGACGTCGCCGCCATTGCCGACGCTACCCGCACGGCCCAGGCAGGCCCGGGCAGCATCGTCGTCAAGCGCGAAGCAACCAACCGCGCACGGCTGGTCACCATTGCCCGGCAATTTGAAAGCGAGGGATTTGCGGTTGAGCGACAACCGTTCAACCTCACCACGCACACGCTGTTCAGCCATCCCTACCGCACCAGCGGGCAGAACCTGCAGGTCACGTTGTGCGGTCGCGGGCCGGTGCGGCGCACCTTGATGGTGCTGGCCCATGGCGACGTGGCGGGTGCCGAGATCGGCTCCACCGGCAGTCTCGACAATGGCCTCGGCGTTGGCGTGCTGCTGGCGCTGGCACGACACCTCGACCACACCGGGCTGCCCGACGGCGCGCGGGTACAACTGCTGGTCACCGACAAGGAAGAGGCGGGATTGAAGGGCGCGAAAGCCTACGTACGCGATTGCCAGGCCGCCGCGGATTGCCCGGATGTGGCACTGAATCTGAACATACTGGGCTACGGTGATGGCATCAGCGTGTCCGGCTCGGCCGATCATGGGTGGTTCGGTGATGGTGATTCGCCTTTCGCCAACGGCACAGTGACCGTAACGCCTGCCGAGGCACAGCTGGAGCGGCTGCTGCGCGCGGCCGCTGCCGACGTCGGCGTGCCGGTGCACGCCACGCCC
>JAEXNZ010000092.1 GCA_023439425.1 Pseudomonadota bacterium | reverse complement strand
CATAGGCGACGGCCTTGTCGGCCGCCACGATCACGCGCAGGTTCTTGTCCTGGCTGATGAGCGCGCCGAGCTGTGCCTGCAGCTGGGTGGCATCCACCGGCTCGGGCTGCTTGGCGTCAGGCAGCTTGAGGCTGAGCTGGCCGTCCAGACGTACCGAGACGACCACGGGGTCCTGTTTGCTTTCCAGCGCCTTGGCCTGCGAGCTGGGCAGGTCTACATCGAAGCTGAGGGTGAGCAGCGGCGCGGTGACCATGAAGATGATCAGCAGCACCAGCATGACGTCGATGTAGGGCACGACGTTGATTTCAGATTTGAGCTTGCGGCGCTTGCGGCGGCCGATGGCAGCGGTCATATCGGAGCTCCTGTCTGCCGCGCTCAGGCGTCGTTCGAGGTCTGGCGCTGCAGGATCGAGCTGAACTCATCGGCGAAGGTTTCAAACCGCACCGACAGGCGCTCGACCCGGGTGGTGAAGCGGTTGTAGGCCCACACCGCCGGAATCGCCACGAACAGGCCGATGGCGGTGGCGAACAGCGCTTCGGAGATGCCCGGGGCGACCGAGGCGATACCGGCCTGCTCGCCGCTGTTGATCATGTCGTGCATGGTCACCATGATGCCGAACACGGTGCCCACCAGGCCGACGTACGGCGCGGTCGAACCGATGTTGGCCAGCAGTTCCAGGTTGCGCTCCAGCTGGTCCACTTCGCGGGTATAGGTGGTGCGCATGGCGCGCTGCGCACCTTCCAGCTGTGCGCGGGCATCCAGCCGGCGGCCTTCGCGCAGGCGGGTGAATTCACGGAAACCGGACTCGAAAATGGCTTCCAGCCCGCCGACCTTGCGGTTGCGGTCGGTGGCGGCGGTGTACAGCTTGCCCAGATCGGCACCGGACCAGAAGCGGCCTTCGAACTCATCGGCCTGGCGGTTGGCCGCACTGAACACACGCGCTTTGCGGAAGATGATGATCCAGCTGATGAACGAGCCGGCCAGCAGCAGCAGCACGATGAAGATCACCGGGTAGCTGGCCTTGGTCATCAGCTCGAAATAGTTGATGCCGCCGTGCGCGTTCTGCGCAACAGCCTGCGACGCAGCGCTGGTTACTTCCTGCGGCAGTGCCTCGACCACGGTGGCCTGCAGGGCCAGGAGCATTGCGATCATCCGGTGTTCCTCAGTATGCGGATTCTGGAAATTCGTAGGGTTTCAACGCGGCATGCAGAACATCGTCCATGCCGCGTGGTTTGAATGTGGAGGCGTCCAATGCCGCGATCTTCACCTGCGCGGTCAGCAGCGTTTCATCGCCGCGACACACCGCCTGGCTGAACACCATGCTGGCGCGCTTGCACTGCACCAGCCGGGCACTTACCGCCAGCGCGTCGTCCAGCCGCGCCGGCTTCAGGAAATCCATGCTCATCGAACGTACGGCAAACACCAGCCCGTGTTCGATGCGGGTGCGCTCCTGGCCGAAGCCCAGCGCGCGCATCCATTCGGTCCGTGCCCGCTCCATGAAGGCCACGTAGCGGGCGTGGTAGACCACGCCACCTGCGTCGGTATCTTCCCAATAAATGCGTGTCGGCCAACTGAACCGGGGATCAACCACCATCGGGCACCTCGGCGAACAGGTCGGCTGGCGGGTTCTTCGGCTTCAGGCCCATGTGCCGGTAGGCCTTGTGCGTGGCCATGCGGCCGCGCGCGGTGCGCACCAGGAAGCCCTGCTGGATCAGGTTGGGTTCGACCACGTCTTCCAGCGTGCCACGCTCTTCCGCCAGGGCGGCGGCCATGGATTCCACGCCCACCGGGCCACCGTCGAAGTAGTCGATCAGGGTCTTGAGCATGCGCCGGTCGAGGTCGTCAAACCCTTCCGGGTCGACCTTGAGCATCTGCATGGCGGCCTGCGCCACCTCCTGATCAATATGCCCGCCGGCCTTGACCTGCGCGTAGTCGCGCACGCGCCGCAGCAGCCGGTTGGCGATACGCGGGGTGCCGCGCGAGCGCCGCGCGATCTCGGCCGCCCCTTCCGGGGTGCAGTCGATGCCCAGGATGGTGGCCGAGCGGCGCACGATCCGGGTCAGCTCCTCGGGCGTGTAGAACTCCAGCCGGTGCACGATGCCGAAGCGGTCGCGCAGCGGCGCGGTCAGCAGACCCGCGCGGGTGGTGGCCCCGATCAGGGTGAACGGCGGCAGGTCGATCTTGATCGAGCGGGCGGCGGGGCCCTCACCGATCATGATGTCGATCTGGAAGTCTTCCATCGCCGGGTACAGCACTTCCTCGACCACCGGCGACAGGCGGTGGATTTCGTCCACGAACAGCACGTCGTGCGGCTGCAGGTTGGTCAGCAGCGCGGCCAGGTCACCGGCCTTTTCGATCACCGGGCCGGAGGTCACCCGCAGGGCGACCCCCAGCTCGTTGGCGATCACGTGGCTCAGGGTGGTCTTGCCGAGCCCGGGCGGGCCGAAGATCAGTACGTGGTCGAGCGCTTCGCTGCGTGCCTTGGCCGCTTCAATGTAAATCGACAGCTGCTCGCGCACGGGGGCCTGGCCGAGGTAATCGGCCATGCGCTTGGGGCGGATGCTGGCGTCGGTGCTGTCGTCCTCGCGGGTCGCGCCGGCACCCCGCGATCCATCAGATCTCGACCTGGGCACCCAATTCAACCAACCGGTTACCCGGAATCCGGAAGAACCCGGTGGCCGGGGCCGCATTGCGGTGCATCAGCGCGAACAGCTTGTCGCGCCAGATCGGCATGCCACGGTTGGCGGTGGCCACGATGGTCTCGCGGCTGGCGAAGAAGGTGGTGTCCATCGGGTCGAAGTAGATCCCGCCGTGGTCGCACGAGCGCATCAGCGCCAGCGGCACGTCCGGGGTTTCCATGAAGCCGAAGCGCACGAACACCCGGTAGAACTCGTCGCCCACCGATTCGATCTTCAGCCGCTGCCCTTCCATCGCATACGGGATCGGCAGGGTTTCCACGTGCAGGAACACGTTGCGCTCGTGCAGCACCTTGTTGTGCTTGAGGTTATGCATCAGCGCATGCGGGGCCACGCTCGGGTCGGCGGTGAGGAACACCGCCGTGCCCGGCACCCGCACCGGCGGGGCCAGCATCAGCCCGGGCAGGAAGGTGTCCAGACGAATACCGTCCTTGCGGATCTCGTCGCGCAGCAGCTCGCGGCCGCGCCGCCAGGTGCGCATCATGGTGAACAGCACGATCCCCAGCACCACCGGGAACCACGCGCCCTGCAGCAGCTTGGCCCCGTTGGCGATGACGAAGCCCAGGTCGATGATGAAGAACACCACGCACAGCGGAATGATCCAGTAGCGCGTGCGCGGCCACAGCGCGCGCGCCACCAGCGCCAGCAGCAGGGTGTCGATCAGCATGGTGGCCGACACCGAGATGCCGTAGGCCACGGCCAGGTTGGACGAGCTGCGGAAGGCCAGCACCAGCCCGATCACCATCACTGCAATGCCCCAGTTGATGCCGGGAATGTAGATCTGGCCGATGGTGTCGTGCGAGGTATGGGTGATGCGCATGCGCGGGATGTAACCCAGCTGCATGGCCTGGCGCGAGACCGAGAACGCGCCGGTGATCACTGACTGCGAGGCGATCACCGCTGCCATGGTGGCCAGGATGATCATCGGATACAGCGCCCAGTCCGGCACCGCCTCGAAGAACGGGTTCTTCACCGCCTCGGGGTGGTTCAGCACCAGCGCGCCCTGCCCCAGGTAGTTCAGCACCAGGCACGGCAGCACGAAGAAATACCAGGCGTGGCGGATGGGTTTGGCCCCGAAGTGGCCCATGTCGGCGTACAGCGCCTCGCCACCGGTCACCGCCAGCACCACTGCGCCGAGGATGAAGATGCCGTGCCAGCTGTGGTCCATGAAGAAGCGCACCGCCCAGTACGGATTGAAGGCCTTGAGCACTTCCGGTGCGTCGACGATGTTGTACAGGCCAATCGCCGCCAGCGAGATGAACCACACCGAGGTGATCGGCCCGAACGCCTTGCCGATCTTCTCGGTGCCGAAGCGCTGCGCGGCAAACACCATCAACAGCACCACCACGGTGATCGGCACGATGAACGCATGCAGGCCCGGGGCGGCCACCTCCAGGCCTTCCACCGCGCCCAGCACCGAAATGGCGGGGGTGATGACCCCGTCGCCGAAGAACAGCGACGCCCCGAAGATGCCGAGGATGCCGACCACATAGGCCGAACGCGAGCCGTTGCGCATGGTGCGCTGGGTCAGCGCCATCAAGGCCATGATTCCGCCTTCGCCGTCGTTGTCGGCGCGCATGATGATCGTGACGTACTTCAGCGTCACCACCAGCATCAGCGCCCAGAACGCCAGCGACAGCACGCCGAGTACGGTGTCATGGTTGCCCACCAGCCCGTAGTGCTCGGAGAAGGCTTCCTTCAGGGGGTACAGCGGGCTGGTCCCGATGTCGCCGAACACCACGCCGATGGCACCGATCATCAGCGCCATGCCGCTGCCCGGCGGGGCATGTCCGTGGCCCGCATGCGCGCTGTCGTGCTGATGGGAAGTGCTGGACATGGGACTCCGGTCTGGCGTCTTTTCTGGAAAGGGAGAGCCGCGCCTCAGCGCAGCGCGGCCTGCAGGGCCTTGCGGATCACAGTGGCGACATCGTCGCCGTCGGCGTTGGCGTCGCGCGCCATGCGCGCCGCTTCGGCCGGCTT
>JAEXNZ010000046.1 GCA_023439425.1 Pseudomonadota bacterium | reverse complement strand
CCACGAGGAATGCCCATGACCGCCTTCGACCTCTCCCCCCCCAGCGACGCCCAGCGCCAGGCGCTGGAGGCCGGCCTGAGCGCCGACGAGCGCCGCGTGCTGCTGCAGCACGGCACCGAGGCCCCGTTCTGCGGGGTGTTCCTGGACAACAAGCAGGATGGCGTCTACGGCTGCCGCCTGTGCGGCCTGCCGCTGTTCCGTTCCAGCACCAAGTTTGACTCCGGCACCGGCTGGCCCAGCTTCTTTGCCCCGTTTGACCCGGCCCATGTCCGCGAAATCCGTGACACCAGTCACGGCATGATCCGGACCGAGATCGTCTGCGCCCGCTGCGGCAGCCACCTCGGCCATGTGTTCCCGGACGGCCCGCCGCCCACCTACGAGCGCCACTGCCTCAACTCGGTCTCGCTGGATTTCACGCCCAATGGCAGCCCCTACCCGGATCCGCTGCAGCGTGGCGGGGCCGAGGCCGGCCCGGCAGGCTGATCTGCAAAAGTGTGACGTTCATCCAACGTCACCCTTCAGAACCCCGGCATGGGGCCGACATGGAGGTATCCCCTCCTCCGCGTCTGCCCCATGCTCATCATTGTTGGTTTTCTGATCGTCATTCTCAGCGTGCTCGGGGGCTACGTCGGCGCGCACGGCAAGCTGGCGGCCCTGTGGCAGCCTTACGAGCTGGTCATCATTGGCGGCGCGGCGCTGGGCGCGTTCCTGGTCGGCACCCCGGTCAAGACGGTCAAGCAGACCCTGGCTGCCAGCGTTGGCGTGTTCAAAGGCCCGCGCTACAAGCAGCAGGACTACCTGGACGTGTTGAGCCTGCTGTACGAACTGCTCAACAAGGCGCGCCGCGAAGGCTTCATGTCGCTGGAAGACCACGTCGAACGCCCGGCTGACAGCGCGATTTTCGCCAACTACCCCAAGGTGCAGGCCGACCACCATCTGGTCGACTTCATGACCGACTGCCTGCGCCTGATGATCGGCAGCAACATCGAACCGCACGAGCTGGAACCGCTGCTGGAAATGGAGCTGGAGAAGCACCACGGTGAAGCCATGCAGCCGGCGGCCGTGCTGAACAAGGTGTCCGACGGCCTGCCCGGCTTCGGCATCGTCGCCGCGGTGCTGGGCATCGTGATCACCATGGGCTCGATCGGCGGTGAAATCACCGAGGTGGGCGCACACGTGGCCGGCGCGCTGGTCGGCACCTTCCTCGGCATTCTGCTGGCCTATGGCTTTGTCAGCCCGCTGGCCGCCGCGGTGGAAGCGCGCGCCGAGCAGGACAGCCGCATCTATGAATCGGTCAAGACCGCCCTGCTGGCCTGCCCGCGTGGCTACAACCCGAAGATCGCGCTGGAATTCGCCCGCAAGACCCTGCCGTCGAACGTGCGTCCGGGCTTCAGCGAATTCGAAGCCCACCTGAAGACGATCAAGTAAGGCAGCGTCATGGCCAACGACAAACCCACCGTCATTGTCCGCAAGGTCAAGAAGGCCGGTCACGGCGCGCATCATGGCGGTGCATGGAAGGTGGCGTATGCCGACTTCGTGACCGCGATGATGGCGTTCTTCCTGGTGCTGTGGCTGATGGCCGCCACCAGCAAGCCGGAGCGCGCGGCCATTTCCGAGTACTTCCGCAACCCCAGCCCGCTGACCGGGCAGAGCCCGACGCCTGCGCCCGGCATGGCCGGCCCGGGCGGTGCCAGCACCTCGATGATCAAGCTGGGCGGGGCCACCGATGTCTCCCGCGGCACCAGCAACGACCCGTTCCAGAACGCCCAGGCCGAACGCCCGGTGCCGCAGGAAGACGAGCGCGAGCGTGAAAAGAAGCAGCTGGAAGTGCTGAAGCAGGAACTGGAAGAAGCCATCAGCAAGAGCCAGGCGCTGGAGCCGTTCAAGGACCAGCTGCTGCTGGACCTCACCCCGGAAGGCCTGCGCATCCAGATCGTGGACAAGCAGAACCGGCCGATGTTCGACGTCGGCAGCGCCGCGCTGAAGCCGTATACCCGCGAGATCCTCAAGGAGCTGTCCGAGTTCATCAACCACGTGCCGAACCGGATCAGCATCACCGGTCATACCGACATCACCGCGTACACCGCTGCCCACGGCTACAGCAACTGGGAACTCAGCGCGGACCGTGCCAATGCCGCGCGCCGGGCCCTGCTGGAAGGCGGCATGGCGGAGGAAAAGGTGACCCGCGTGGTCGGGTTGTCTTCGTCGGTGCTGTTCGACAAGGTCAAGCCGGACAACCCGATCAACCGGCGCATCAGCATCGTGGTGATGACCAAGGCGGCTGAGGCGGCTGCGCTGTCCGGCTCCGGGGAGCAGGTCGGGTTATCGGGCACCACGGTGGATCCGGATGTACAGGCCGATATCGCGCCGCCGGCCGTACAATAGGGCTTTCCGCATCCAGAAAGACGTAATCCCATGTCCAAGCAGTCCAAGGCCAAGCGCGACAAGCGCAAGAAGTCGCAGCCCAAGCGCCCGATCCAGCGCCTGAACAGCCAGCAGCCAGTGCAGAACCACGCCGTGCTGCAGAACGCAGAAGGCCAGGTCGTGGCCGCCATCGGCCTGCAGGGCACCGAGTGGCTGCTGGCCATCGGCGGCCAGACCATGGGCAATGCCGACAACCCGGTGCCGATGCTGGCCATGCTCAAGCACCTGGCCAACGTGCAGGAGAAGGAAGGCCGACCGGTCACCCTGGAAACCTCGCCGCAGCTGCAGCAGATGATTGACGACCTGGCCGCTGACGAAGGCAAGACCGCCGAGGAATACCTGGCCCAGCTGGTGTCCGAGTCCGACGGCAACGGCATCAACCGTAGTCTCTTCCAAAGGAATGTTAAAAAAAGTCGCTTTTGCACACTGGAACTCTCTGGCGGCGACCGGCTTTGATTTTGCCCCGGATGAGACTCTGGATTTTACAAGCGATGGCAATGATCAGTACGGGACAGCAGATAGTGCCATGGCAATGTACTATGATCTTGGAACGATCCAGTCGGGAAAAGAAGGAATTGTAAACACATACTATGGAGTATTTTCCAATGAAAAAACAGATCTTGAAACAGATCAGGTAACCTTCAATATGACTTCACCGTCCGTTCTGGATCTGTCGGCAGACGGA
>JAEXNZ010000041.1 GCA_023439425.1 Pseudomonadota bacterium | reverse complement strand
TCTACGCGAAGGTCATCTCGAAATTCAGGGACAGGCGCTGGCCCGGCTCAAGCCGGTTGGGCATCAACGTGAACCCATCCGGCGGCCCGGTCTGCGGCTCCACGCAGGTGGCATGCGCGGCCCCGTCATACACCACCCAGTGGTCGGAGTCAGATCGCAGCGTAAGTCGCTGCCCGCCCCGCTCAAGCACCACGTCGCGGCGTGAGGTGAAGCAGTCATCCCACGGACCCGGTTTGAGTGCCTTAGGTGGGAATATCGCAATGCCCTCCTCGTCCCGCGCATACATGGCGTCCGGAGCAAACTCCAGGCGCTCCGGCTTGCGGAACCACGGATGCCAGCCCAGCACGGCGGGCATGGCGTGCGCCCCGGCCTGAACCTCCAGCTGCAGACGCAAGCTGTCAGGCATAAGCTCGATCACCTGCGTTGCGACGCCACCAAAAGGCCAGTACTCATTCTCCGGAAGCGCCAACGACAGCGAAGCGGCGTCCGCCTCAAGTCGGTCGACGTGCCACGGCCGTGAGAACCCGACACCGTGGATCGCGTGCGCATCAAAGTTGATCGGCAGCACACGGGGCTTCCCCTCAAAACTGAAACGCCCATGCCGGATCCGGCCCGCCCAGGGCACCATCGGGTAGCAGCCCCAGGCAATCGTGGCCGGCCACCCATCTTCCGGCCCCACCAGCCAATCCACGCCCTGATACCTGATCTGTGCAATGCGCCCGCCAGCCTCCGGGGACAATGCGACCTCCAGTTCGCCACATCGCAACCAGTGCAATGGGCCAGCAGGCATCGGGGCCTGCGCGTCGTCCACCGGCGACACCGGCTTACGCACCATACGGATCCATCGTCCGGATACTGCCGTCTGCGTCGATCTGCAGCGGCGTGCACTTGACCGAGCGCAGGTGCGTCACCCCGCCCGACAGCAGCGAGTCGTGATAGAACAACCACCACTGCCCCTCGAACTGGCAGATGGAGTGGTGCGTTGTCCAGCCGACCACAGGCTTCAGAATCACTCCCTTGTAGGTGAACGGCCCGTACGGACTGTCGCCCACTGCGTAACACAGAAGATGCGTGTTGCCAGTGGAGTACGACAGGTAATACCTGCCGTTGACCTTGTGCAGCCAGGGCCCTTCAAAGAAGCGGCGCGCGTGATCATCGGCGCGCAGCGGCTGCCCGTGTTCATCCAGGATGATCACCTCGCGGGTCGGCTCGGCCAGCTGGGTCATGCCGGTCTGCAACCGCCCTACCCGCGGACCCAGCGCAGGCGCGTCGCCCGTTGGCTCCTCGTGAGCTGGATCAAAACGGTTGTCACGGTACTTCTGCAGCTGGCCGCCCCAGATGCCGCCAAAGTAGAGGTAATGTGCGCCGTCGTCGTCCTCGAACACCGCCGGGTCGATTGAGTACGTTCCCTCCATGGGCGTCGGCTCCGCCGTGAACGGACCTTCCGGGCGGTCGGCTACCGCCACGCCGATGCGGAAGATTCCCTGCGCGTCCTTGGCAGGGAAATAGAGGTAGTAGCGTCCGTCACGATACGCCGCATCCGGTGCCCACATCTGCTTTTCGGCCCACGGCACGTCGCGCACGTGCAGGGCGACGCCACAGTCGACGGCCTCGCCCTCAGGCGAATCCATGCGCAGCACGTGGTAGTCCTGCATGCCGAAGTGCCCGCCGTCATCATCGAACGGTGCACCGGCGTCGATATCGTGCGAGGGATAGATGTACAGCTTTCCATCAAACACGTGGGCCGAAGGGTCCGCAGTGTAGATATGTGTCACCAGCGGCTGAGAGATCGCGTGCGCGGCAAGGTGCTGAAGGTCATTGCCCTCACGGCGCTGCTGCAGGTCCTGTTCAATGCGGTTTTCCATGCGCTTGTCGATCTCGTAGAGGAACAGCAGGACCACCGCCACCAAGAACGGGATGGAGCAATAGATGCTGACGGTCAGGCGGATGCCGTCGATCACGCCTTGTGGTTGCTGCGCCGCCCCGGGCTGATATCCGTAGTGCGCAAGAATGCCGGCCACCAGGGCACCGCCAACACTCAGCCCGACTTTCAACCCGCACAGCATCGCGGAGAAGATGATGGCGGTGGCGCGACGATGGTTCTTCCACTCGGAGTAGTCGGCCACGTCCGCAATCATCGCCCACAGCAGCGGAATGGTGATGCCGTAGCAGAACCCATGCAGCATGAAGGACACGAAGGCCACGGCAACCGCCGTGGGCGGGAACAGATAGAACACCAGCAGGAACACGGTGGAGGCCAGCAAGGCACCACCGAATACGTCGCGCTTTCCGAACCGATCCGCCAGCCGGCGCGAAACGCCAATGCCGAGAATCATGCAGATGATGCCGCACGCGTTGAACAGGCTGAAAGCCGAGGTGGCCGGATCTTCCGGCCAGGTAAAGCCCGCCAACCCTGCTCCGCTGATCGCCGCATTCAAACCGTGAATGAAGCCATTGAAGCCGGTGCTTTGCAGAAAACCTGCCAGCGCAGCCTCACTCATGTAGTACTGGAAGTAGTAGATGTAGGTGCCGCCCTTGAGGGCGAGATTCATGAACACCAGGATCGTCAGTGCCAGCATCACCTGCCAGGGGCGGTTGTGAAGCAGGTCCTTCAGATCCTGCAACACCCCGCTGGATTGTTCCTTCGCCGGTACGATGCGCTCGCGCGTGGTGGCGAAGGTGATCAGGAAGAACACCGTACCCACCACCGCAAACACCGTCATCACCCGCTCGAAGCCCAGCACGCGGTCGCCGTCGCCCAGAATCAGCACGAACGGCAGCAGCAGCACCTGGATGATGAACTGCGCGATCATCACCGCCACGAAGCGATAGGCTGACAGGCTGTTGCGCTGGGCCATGCTGCCGGTCAGCACGCCGCTCAGCGCGGAGTACGGCAGATTGTTGGCCGCGTACACCAGCATCAGCAGGCCGTAGGTGGCCAGCGCATAGGCCACCTTGCCACGCTCACTGAAGTCCGGCGTTCTGATCGCCAGCAATGACAGCACGCCGAACGGGATTGCCGTCCATAGAATCCACGGACGGAACTTGCCCCAGCGCGAGTTGGTGCGGTCTGCGGCAATGCCGATCAGCGGGGTGAACACAAACGCACCGAGCAGGCCGATCACGAAAATGATGGTGGCGGCCGTGGCCGGTGGCAGCCGGAACACATCGGTGTAGAAGAACGCCAGATAGGTGACCAGGGTCTGGAAGATCAGATTGGCCGCCAGATCCCCCAGGCTGTAGCCGAGCTTCTCGCGGATCGAGAGCACATGTTCAGTCACGCGCGGCCTCCACCTCGAACCGGGCCTGCACGCGAGCGTCGGCGCTGGAGCTGCCTACCCGGACCTCGTAACTTCCGGAAGGCACCGTGTATCGGCCGCCGGCCTCGTCGTATTGCCGCAGGGCCTGTTGAGCGTCCAGATCGAAGGCTACAGTGCGCTTCTCACCAGGGGCCAGGTGCACGCGCTGGAAGCCGCGCAGGTTCTGCTGCGCATCACCGGGCGCGGCCTGTCGTCGCCGCACGTACAACTGCACCACTTCATCCCCGGCCCGCTTGCCGGCATTGGTAACGTCAACCTCCACCTTCAGACGTCCGTCAGCACTGATGCGCGGCGCATCGAGACGCAGCCTGTCGTAGCCGAAGCGGGTGTAGGACAGGCCGTGTCCAAACGGGTACAACGGCGTTCCGCGGAAGTAGCGATAGGTACGCCCCTCCATCGTGTAATCGTCGAATGCCGGCATCTTCTGGTCTGCTGTATAGAACGTCACCGGCAGACGTCCGCCGGGATTGACCTCGCCAAACAGTGCCTGGCCCACCGCCGTGCCGCCCCGTTGGCCCGGGTACCAGCTCATCAGAATGGCCGACAGCTTGGCTGGCTCCACCGCCAGCGCCGAGCCACCGGTCAGCACCATCACCACTGGCTTGCCGGTGGCCTGCAGTGCCTCCAGCAGGGTGCGCTGGGTGGCGGGCAGGCGCAGGTCGGTGCGGTCACCGCCGGCGAAGCCGGGATAGTTGACCTTCATCTCCTCACCCTCGACATCGCCGGTGAGGCCACCGACGAACACCACGACGTCCGAACTGCGTGCAGCGTCCAGCGCCTCCTCGAACGGCGGCTTGGCCCCGGGCATCCGCCAGCCCAGTCGCACGCCGGCGTCGCGCTCGGCATCGAAGTACTCCAGCCGCAGGTCGTAGGCGCGCCCTGCCTGCAGGTCCAGCTCCACGCCGTCGCCGCGCATGCGGTCGCTGGGTTCCCAGTGGTCCAGCACCTGCTTTCCATCCACGTACAGACGGTAGCCGTCGTCGGCGGCAGCCTCGATCCGATAGCGGCCTGACACCGGCGGCAGCAGCTGACCGCTCCAGCGGATGCTGAAGTGATCGTTCGGAACCCCCTGCCCCGGTCCCGCTTCGCCCCGGGCCATCAGGTTATCGGTGGGCGAGCCACGGTCCCAGCGGAACCCGATCTGGGCGTCGGTGCGAACCAAGGCCGGTGTGCCGGACAGATCGGCCGTGCGGAAGTACTCGCCGCGCAGACCACGTTCCGGCGAATCGGCAGACGGCCGCAGATAGGCGGCCTCGATCAGGGGCGTGGCACTGGGGTCGTCGCGTCCCTCGACCAGGTCCACGCCGCGCGCGTAACGCACCTCGACGCCCTTGGCGGCATCGCGGATGCCCTGCAGGATCGTTACGGGGGCGGCAGGCGTGCCAAAGTAATTGCCCAGCAGCGCCATGGTGTCGTCCGCAGTCGGGCCGACCACGGCAATGCGCCTGACGCTGGATGCCAGCGGCAGCACGCCATCGTTCTTCAGCAACACCAGTGATTCCTGCGCGGTCTTCAATGCAAGCGCGTCGTGCGCCGGGGCCTGGTTCACCGACGCCGGAATGCGCGCCCAGCGCACGCGTTCGGGCGGGTCGAACATGCCCAGCCGCATCCGCGCGGCAAACAAGCGGGTGACCGCATCGTCAATCTCGGCTTCACTGATCATTCCCTGACGCACCGCTGCTGGCAGCGTGGCGTACTCCTGGCCGCATTCCAGTTCGGTGCCGTTCTTCACCGCCAGCGCAGCCGCCGCCTCGCGGGTGGGCTCGATTTTGTGATGCTTCCAGATATCCACGATGGCCCAGCAGTCCGATACCACATAGCCCTTGAATCCCCAGTCACGGCGCAGCACGTCGCGCAGCAGGAACTGGCTGGCGCTGGCGGACTCGCCGTACACCCGGTTGTAGGCCCCCATTACCGCATCGACGTCGCCTTCCTTGACCAACGCTTCAAACGCAGGGAAGTAGGTGTCATACAGATCACGCTTGCTGGGACGTGCGTCGAAATGGTGGCGGTCGGCCTCGGGCCCGCTGTGCACCGCGAAATGTTTGGCGGTGGCGTCCAGCTTGCGGTACACCGGGTCATCGCCCTGCAGGCCCTGCACGAAGGCCACGCCCATGCGCGCGGTCAGGTACGGGTCTTCGCCATAGGTTTCCTGGCCGCGGCCCCAGCGGGGGTCACGGAAGATGTTGATGTTCGGTGACCAGAACGTCAGCCCTTGGTAGCGCCCGTGCTGGTTTTCGCGGATGAACTGATGGTGCTTGGCGCGTGCTTCATCGCTGATGGTGGTGGCCACCTGCTGCATCAGGGGCACGTCGAAGGTGGCGGCCAGGCCGATGGCCTGCGGGAACACCGTCGCCTGCCCTGCCCGCGCCACGCCGTGCAGACCCTCGTTCCACCAGTCGTACGCCGGAACACCCAGCCGCTCGATGGCCGGGGCGGCGTTCTGCATCTGCGCCGCTTTCTCCTCCAGCGTCATCTGTGAGACCAACGCCGCAGCGCGGGTTTCAAACGAGGCGGAGGTGTCCAGCCACGGTTGCGGTTCCGCCGCATGAACGGCGGTTGCCATCGCGATGGCGGCGCTCAGGGCCAGCGTGCGATACAGCGAACAAGGGTTCCGCATCATCATCTGCTCCTCGATGCGCGCTCGTCGCGCGCGAATGGTCCCAGCAGGGTGCCGACGAAGCCCCCTGCACGATCGGTGCTCAAAACGGTGCCGTCGACATCGCCTTTCAGCGTCTGCCAACCGCGTCCATCGTCGCTGTCGAACGAAAAGGCGTAGCGACCTTCGTCGCCCGTGATCTTCAGGCGTAAAGACGGCGAGGCGTTCATTTCACGGCTGGCCAGCATCTTCGTGACCCCGCCGCCGTCGCGTCCTTCCGCGAACACGGCCATGCGATTCCCGTCCAACTGCCGAACGCCAAGGAAGTACCAGTAGTCCTCGCTCTGGTACGCCGCCAGCCCCGCGGAAACACCCGGCGGCGGAAGTGTCATTTCAGTACTGGCTTCGAAGCGCAGATGCTGCTGACGGCGCCCGAGGAACGAAGGGTTGCGCCGGGTGTTGAGATCGTCGCGTAGCGGGTGCACGGCGAGGCTGCCGGGACGGCTGCTCAGGTCGACCCACGACCTGGAGGGAACCCGCACCTGCAGCCACCCATCGCCCGGCGTCGGTACGTTGAAATCATCGCGCACCACGAAGTTGCCGGTGCCCGGTGCCTGCGACAGCCCGTTCTGCAGCCAGGAAGGTCCCTTCATCACATATGGAATGGCCTGCCCAGGCGGCAGGATGATCGGCCAGCCATCCTGCCATTGCACCGGCAGCAGGTAGGTTTCGCGGCCGGTGTTGTAGTGACGCTGCTGGTAGTTGCGGCTGGCCAGAAACACGGCCCACCAGGAACCATCGGGTCCTTCCACCAGATCGGCATGCCCGGCGTTGGTGATGGGCAGCGGCCTGTCTGCCGGGAGGTCGCGCTGGGTCAGGATGGGATTGCCCGCAAACGGGACGTAGGGGCCCCAGACGTTGCGACTGCGCAGTACCACCTGCGAATGCTGCGGACCGGTGCCGCCCTCTGCGGCAGACAGGTAATACCAGCCCTCGCGCTTATAGAGATGCGAGCCTTCGATCCAGATCGGCTTTGTGGTCGGGTCCACGCCGCCGTCCACCAGCACCTTGCGCGGCCCAACCGGATTCAGCGTGGCCCGGTCGATCTGCTGCATCCAGATCGCCCGATGCCCCTCGTAACGCGGCGTCCCGTCTGGAGCGTCATTGTTCACCAGGAAGGCACGCCCGTCCTCATCGAAGTACAGCGACGGATCGATGCCGCCGACGCTGGGCAGCCAGTGCGGCTCCGACCACGGGCCGGCCGGGTCGCGCGCGGTGACGATGAAGTTGCCGCCACTATCGACGGCGGTGGTGACCACGTAAAACAGGCCCTCGTGATACGAAATGGCCGGCGCGAAGATGCCACGGGACACGCCCAGGCCATCGAAGTTCAGTACGCCCGGGCGATCGATGACGTTGCCGATCTGCTTCCAGTGCACCAGGTCGGTGCTTTCAAACACCGGAATGCCGGGGAAGTACGCAAAGCTGGAGTTGACCAGATAGAAGCGGCCGTTGGCGGCCACAACGCTGGGGTCGGCGTGAAAGCCGGCGAGTACCGGATTGCGATAATGTCCAACCGGCACCGAGCCGTCGAAGGCCACATCGTGGCCGGCGTACTCAAACCAGTTGAAATAGACCGGCGGTAGCGGTTTCGGGACGCGCGCGAGCCCCATGGCAGCCAGGACCAGAACGAGCACCACGATGCGTAGTTTCATCATCGAGTTGCTCCCTCGTCGATGACCAGCTCGAAGGGACCGGCTGGGGCACCGCTGCGGTCGCGCAGCGTACAGACCGGGCCGTCTGCCCAGCAGTAGCGCACGCGCGTCGCCGTCTGTGCGGTCGGGCCACGCAGAACGACGTCGTGCCCATCAAGGTCCGCATCGGCATAGGTGCACGGCGAGCCATCGGCAGCGCAGAGCTCGAAGCCGATGGGCCGCTGCGCGCCGGTGGTGACCAGTGCGCCACTGACGTCGTCAAAGTGCACCCGCACTTCGGAAGACGTGCGTGCCGCACCGCGTGCGCTCGGGCCGGACGGAGGTGCCCCTGCTTCGCCCTGCACGACGTGGCGGGCCAGCCATGCCAGGCGTCGGCCAACCTCCTGCTTGTTCGGTGGGTGGATGTCGTAGGCGTCGCCGATGTCGATGGCGACCGCGAGCCCGCTGTGCGGGTCTTCCGCAGCCACACGACGTTGTGCTTCGCGCACCTCGGCCCAGCCGCTTTCCACCGGAGCTACGGGTGGCTGGCCGTAGCCGGCCAACTGCACGATCAGCAGCGGTGTGTGCGCGCCGAACTGCCTGCGCCAGTCATCACGCAAGGTCCTTAGTCGCGCCGCGTATGCTCGGCCGTCGGCCGTGTTGGACTCGCCCTGGTACCACAGCATGCCGCGCAGGGCCGGATTCCCGAGCGGTGCGATCATGCCGTTGTACAGCGTGGACAGCCCGGTGGCCCCATGCCACGGTGCCAATGGCGGCGGGCTCTCGCCAGGGGCTGGACGATACTGCCAGCCTGCGTCCAGCGCGACGCGCGTGCCATCGCCGAAACGCAGTGCGTGCGCCGACGCTGGGCCGGCCAGTCCACCGTCTGCCCAGGTGTCCAGCACGTTGATCACGATGTGGTTGGTGCCTGCCTTCAGCAGGCCGGGCGGCAGCGGATACGAACGCGATTGGCCAGGCGCGTACTGGCTACCCACGCCCACCCCATTCACCCAGGTCATGTCGGTTTCATCAACCGCGCCGAGTTCAAGCGTGGCACCCTGCGTCGCCTGCGCGGCGGTCAGCTTGAACTGGGTGCGATACCACACCATGCCGTTGTAGTCCGCCAGCGCGGGCACGCCCCAGCGCTCCCAAGCGCCCAGCGTGGCCGGTGCGTCGCGCCAGTCCCCACCTGCACCCGGCTGCCAAGGTGCATCTTCCGGTGCAGCACCGGGGCGTGAGGTCCACCATTGCGTCCAGTGCCTGCCCCACTCCGCATTGGCGGCGGCAGTATCGCGGGTCGACAGCGTCAGCAGATCCAGCGCCGGGTCCATGCCTCCCTGCGCACGCAGCGCGTCGGCACTGGACCACGCTTCAATCCGCGAGCCGCCCCAGGCGGCCTGGATCAGGCCCATGGGCACCTTGACCGTCTTCTGCAGCTCCCGCGCGAAGTAGTAGCAGGCCGCTGAGAAATCACGCACGATCTCTGGTGTCACGGGCGCCCAGGCGACGGAACCGTGGAAGTCTTCCTGCGTCGATGCTGCCGCGTGCTTCGGTACCGTGAACAGACGGATGTTCGGATGGGTTGCAGCGGCAATCTCACCGTCTGCGTTGAGCGCGCGCCAGACCGGCAGTTCCATGTTCGACTGGCCGGAACACAGCCAGACGTCGCCGATCTGCAGGTCCTGCAGGGTCTGGGTGCGCTGGCCTGCCCGCACGGTCATCTGGTAGGGGCCGCCTGCGGGCAACGGGCGCAGCGTTGCGCGCCAGCGGCCGTCGGAGTCTGGTTGCGCGGTGACGTTCTGTTTGGCGAATGTCACCGTTACAGGCGCTCCTGATGCTGCGTGGCCCCATACCACGATCGGCTGGTCGCGTTGCAGGACGGCGTGGTCCTGGAACAGGGGATGCAGCAGCGGTGTCATGGATTCCTGTGCGATGGCGGGTGCTGCGCAGCAGGTCGCGATGGCGAAGAGGATTCGCGCGAAACAGGCGGCGTGGGGATTCATCGTCCGTCTCCTGGTGCGGAGGGGATCTGGAGAGACTGGTAGTACGACAGGGGGTGTGGGGGTTTGGCCTCGCCTGTCGGTAGCGGTCTGCCGGTGATGGATTGGAAGTAGGACACGCTGGCGTCGCGCCACCATTGGGCTTCGCGGCGTTGGATGTTGAGGAAGGCGGCGATTTGGGCGTGGCGTTCGGGGTCTATCGCGAAAGGCAGCCGGGCAAGACCCGGCTCTACGGGGCTGAGGGTGGCCCAGGTTTGTTGCATGGTCTGTACCTGGCGAACGCCCAGCGAGTAG
>JAEXNZ010000018.1 GCA_023439425.1 Pseudomonadota bacterium | reverse complement strand
CAGCGCCAGCTGGCTCAGGCCGCCGTAGCCGTCGCCGGAGAACAGGTTGGTGCCGCCCTTGGACAGCGACTGGTGCACGTGCATGCCGCTGCCGTTGTCGCCGACGATCGGCTTGGGCATGAAGGTGGCGGTCTTGCCGTTGCGGTGGGCAACGTTCTTGATGACGTGCTTCATGCGCAGCAGTTCATCGGCCTTCTGCACCAGGGTGCTGAACTTGGTGCCGATTTCGCACTGGCCGGCAGTGGCCACTTCGTGGTGCTGCACTTCGACTTCGATGCCGACCTGGGCCAGCGTCTTGCACATTTCAGCGCGCAGATCGTGCAGCGAGTCGGTCGGCGGAACCGGGAAGTAACCGCCCTTCACGGCCGGACGGTAACCGCTGTTGGCACCGTCGTACTTGGCACCGGTGTTCCAGGCGGCTTCTTCGGAATCGACCTTGAAGAAGGTGTTGCCCATGTCGTTGGCGAAACGCACGGAATCGAAGATGAAGAATTCCGGTTCCGGACCGAAGAAGGCGGATTCGGCAATGCCGGAGGACTTCAGGTAGGCTTCGGCGCGCTTGGCGATGCCGCGCGGGCAGCGGCCGTACGGCTGCATGGTGGCCGGGTCGAGGATGTCGCAGCTGATCACCAGGGTCGGGTCGGCGTAGAACGGGTCGACGTAGGCGCTGGCCGGATCCGGCAGCAGGACCATGTCGGATTCGTTGATGCCCTTCCAGCCGGCGATGGAGCTGCCGTCGAACATCTTGCCTTCTTCAAACAGCGACGGTTCCACGATGCTGACCGGGAAGGTGACGTGCTGTTCGACGCCACGCATATCGACAAAGCGCAGGTCGATGAACTCGATCTGGTTGTCCTTGATCAGCTTCTCAACATTTTCCACGGACATCGGTGAAACCTCGAATGGGTGATTGCCTGGGTACATACAGCAATCCCCGTGCCAACTTTTTGGGCTTCACAAGTTGTTGATTTGGCTGGCTGGGGCGGTGGACCTCCCCTGAACGGTGCGCACCAATTCGGTGCACTGGCCGGATCGTGCACACATTTGGTGCGTTGTGGGATGTTTTATATTGGGCAACGTCCTTACGCGCAGCCGGGCAAGCCCGGCTCTACGTTCCCAACCGAGCTCTCTGATGTCCGATCTGTTTTCCGCCCTGTTGCTGGGCATTCTTGAAGGTCTTACCGAATTCCTCCCAATCTCCAGCACCGGCCATCTGCTGATCGCCCAGCACTGGCTGGGCGAGCGCTCGGACTTCTTCAACATCGTGATCCAGGCCGGTGCGATCCTGGCGATCACCCTGGTGTTCCGCCAGCGCCTGTGGCAGCTGGCCACCGGCCTGCATGAGAAAGCCAACCGCGATTACGTACTGAAGCTGGGCACCGCGTTCCTGGTCACGGCGGTGGTGGGCCTGCCGGTGCGGCTGGCCGGCTGGGAGCTGCCGGAGACGGTCACCCCGATTGCCTGGGCGCTGATCATCGGCGGCATCTGGATGCTGCTGGTGGAAGCGCGCACCGCCAAGCTGCCCGACCGCACCGAGGTGACCTGGACGGTGGCGGTGCTGGTGGGCCTGGCGCAGGTGGTGGCCGGGGTATTTCCGGGCACCTCGCGCTCGGCTTCGGCGATTTTCGTGGCAATGCTGTTCGGCCTGAGCCGGCGCGCGGCGGCGACTGAATTCGTGTTCCTGGTCGGCATTCCCACCATGTTCGCGGCCAGTGCCTACGCGTTCCTGGAACTGGCCAAGGACGGCAAGCTGGCCAGCGAGAACTGGACCGACGTGGGCGTGGCCTTCGTTGCCGCCATCATCACCGGCTTCGTCGTAGTGAAGTGGTTGCTGGGCTACATCAAGCAGCACCGGTTCACCGCGTTTGCGTTCTACCGCATCGCGCTGGGCGTGGGCCTGCTGCTGTGGCTGCCTGCCGGTAGCTGAACAGGCCGGCGCGCGGGCAACCCCATCCGGGCCGTTGCCGCGTTCAATCCCGCGTTCTTCAAGGAGATGCTCATGAAACGCAATCTGATGCTGATGCTGCCGCTGGCCCTGCTGGTCGCCTGCAGCAACCCGTCCAACGACGCACCGGCTGGCCCGGGCCGCGACGACCTGGCCCCGGCCCCGACCGCTGCCGCCGACCAGAAGGCGGTGGCGCAGCTGGATGCGCAGCAGCTGCTGGCCAACCACTGGGTGCTGGAAAGCGCCACCGACAGCAGCGGCAAGCGTATTGATGCGCTGTTCGCGCGCACTGAAAAGCCGGTCACACTGGACTTCGTGGACGGCCGAGTGGCGGTCAGCAATACCTGCAACCGCATGAGCGGCGGCTACACCCTGGCCGACGGCACGCTGACCATTTCGCCGCTCGCTTCAACGATGATGGCCTGCACCGACAACGCGCTGATGGCACTGGACCAGGCGGTGGGTTCGCGTCTGGAAGGCGCGTTGAAGGCCGATCTGGGCAGCAATGACCAGCTGACCCTGCACACCGCCAGTGGCGACGTGCTGGTGTTCGGGCCGCGACCGACCGCGGAAACGCGTTTCGGCGGTCCGGGCGAGACGGTGTTCATTGAAGTGGCCGCGCAGACCAAGCCCTGCCCGCATCCGCTGATCCGCGACATGCAGTGCCTGCAGACCCGCGAAGTGAAGTTCGACGACAAGGGCTTGAAGGTCGGAACGCCGGGGGCATTCGAGAACTTCTACAGCAGCATCGAGGGTTACACGCATGAGCCCGGCACCCGCAATGTGCTGCGGGTGAAGCGCTTTGCGATTGCCAACCCGCCGGCGGATGCGCCGTCGCAGGCGTATGTGCTGGATATGGTGGTGGAGTCGGCGGTCGAGAAATAATCCGGCATTGGGTGCCGA
>JAEXNZ010000017.1 GCA_023439425.1 Pseudomonadota bacterium | reverse complement strand
GTCGTACAGCGAGGCAGGCTTCAGTTCGGCCACGGCGTTGAAGTGCGTGGCCGGCACGCCCTTGTCGGCGTAGTAGCCACGCAGGCGGTCGATGATGAAGTCGTACAGCTCCTGCGGCAGCGCGTCGGTCTTGCGCTCGGCACTGGGCTGCACCGCTGCCGGCAGGCCGGCCAGCGCCTTGCCCAGCAGCGCGCGCAGGTCCAGGTCGAAACCGGATTCGATGATGGTACGGGCGAGGCCCAGCGCATTACGACGCAGTGCGAACGGGTCTTTGTTGCCGGTCGGCTTCAGTCCGGCGGCAAAGCCACCGGCCAGAGTGTCAAGCCGCTCTGCAATGGCCAGCACCTTGCCCAGCGGCGACAGCGCGATGTCGTCGCCACCGAAGCGCGGCTGGTAGGCCTCGTCGATGGCCAGCGCCACGTCCGGCGAATCACCACCGGCCACGGCGTAGTGGCGGCCGGCGATGCCCTGCAGCTCCGGGAATTCATTGACCATGCGCGACTGCAGGTCGTTCTTGGCCAGCAGCGCGGCGCGCTTGGCCAGCACCGCATCGGCACCGATCTGCGGCGCGATCAGCTCGGCCAGCGCCACCACGCGCTGCACCTTGTCGGCCACCGAGCCCAGCTTGGCCTGGTAGGTGACGGTCTTCAGGCCGTCGCCCATCGACTCCAGGCCCTGCTTGAGGTCTTCGTCGAAGAAGAACTTGGCATCGGCGAAACGCGGACGGATCACCCGCTCGTAGCCCTTGGCCACTTCGGCGACATTCTTGGATTCGATGTTGGCGATGCCGATGAACTTCTCGGTGAGCTTGCCGCTGGCATCCAGCACCGGGAAGAACTTCTGGTTGATCTCCATGGTTTCGATCAGCGCTTCCTGCGGCACAGCCAGGAATTCGCGCTCGAAGCTGCACAGCACCGGGGCCGGCCATTCGACCAGGTTGACCACCTGTTCCAGGTTGTCATCGGTGATCCGGGCCTGACCGCCGGCCTTGGCAGCCTCGGCGTGGGCGCTGGCAACAATGCGCTCGCGGCGCACGTCAGCGTCGACCAGCACGTAGGCCGATTCCAGCGAGCTCACATAGTCTTCCGGGGTGCTCAGCCACACGGTCTTGTCGTGCATGAAGCGGTGACCGCGGCTCATGCGGTCGGCCTTCAGGCCGAGCAGTTCGGCGTCGACCACGTCCTTGCCGTGCAGCAGCACCAGCCAATGCACCGGGCGGGCGAAGCCATAGGCATGGCTGCCCCAGCGCATCGGCTTGGGAATCGGCATGGCGGCGATGGTCTCGGCCAGGATCTCCGGCAGCAGCGCAGCGGTGCGCGCGCCCGGAGTCACCGAACGGTGCACGAAGCGCTCGCCCTTGGCGTCGGTGGTGCGCTCCAGTGCGCTCCAGTCGATGCCAGCCTTGGCCGCAAAGCCCTGCAGGGCCTTGGTCGGCTGGCCGTCGGCGTCCAGCGCGATGTTCAGATACGGGCCCAGCACTTCGGCGTGCTGTTCCGGCTGTTCCACTGCCACGCCGGGCAGCAGCACGGCCAGGCGACGCGGGGTGGACAGCGGCTTGGCGTCGCCGCGTTCCACGGCCACGCCGCGCTTGCTCAGGCCATCCATCACGCCATCGAAGAACGCCTGGGCCAGGCCCGGCAGTGCCTTCACCGGCAGTTCTTCGGTACCCAGTTCGATCAGCAGCGGCTGCATCGTGCTCATGCCTGCACCTCCTTGGCGGCCACGGCTTCGAGGCGCTTGGCTTCATACAGTTTCGCCACCGCCTGGGCCAGCGCGCGCACGCGCAGGATGTAGCGCTGGCGCTCGGTGACGCTGATCGCGCGGCGTGCGTCCAGCAGGTTGAACGAATGGCTGGCCTTGCAGACCTGCTCATAGGCGGGCAGCGGCAGGCCGGCCTCGACCAGCATCTGCGCTTCCTTCTCGCACGCGTCGAAACGGTGGAAGAGTTCTTCCACGTTGGCGTATTCGAAATTGTAGGTGCTCTGCTCGACTTCGTTCTGGTGGTAGACGTCGCCGTAGGTCACCGGCGTGCCGTCCGGACCGTAGGTCCAGACCAGGTCATACACGTTGTCGCAGTTCTGCAGGTACATGCACAGGCGTTCCAGACCGTAGGTGATCTCGCCCAGCACCGGCTTGCACTCCAGGCCACCGGCCTGCTGGAAGTAGGTGAACTGGGTCACCTCCATGCCGTTGAGCCAGACTTCCCAGCCCAGGCCCCAGGCACCCAGGGTCGGCGATTCCCAGTTGTCTTCGACGAAGCGCAGGTCGTGCACCAACGGGTCGATGCCCAGCGCCTTGAGCGAATCCAGGTACAGCTGCTGGATGTTGTCCGGGCTCGGCTTCATCGCCACCTGGTACTGGTAGTAGCGCTGCAGACGGTTGGGGTTTTCGCCGTAGCGGCCGTCGGTGGGGCGGCGCGAAGGCTGCACATAGGCGGCATTCCAGCTTTCCGGACCGATCGAGCGCAGGAAGGTGGCCGGGTGGAAGGTGCCGGCCCCGACCTCCAGGTCCAGCGGCTGGATCAGCACGCAGCCCTGCTGCGCCCAGTACTGGTTGAGGGTCTGGATGAGGCCCTGGAACGTGATCGGAACGGTCTTCGTGGCGGACATGCGGCGGATTCTTGCCTGCAAAGGGGGTGCGCTAGTATAGCGATCATGGATCATCGCCCATCGGTACCGCCCCTTCCCGCCGGCCTGGCCGGGTCCGCTCCCACCCCGGAACGGGTGCCGCTGCCACCGGGACGGCTGGGCTTTGACCAGGTGGCCGCCGCGCTGGTAGCCGACGGCCTGGTCGCCGAGCATGATCAGGATCGCATCCGCTTTTCCGCCCACGGCGCGCGCAATGCCAGCGAGGTCCACCCGCTGGTGCTGCTGGCCAACCTGAAGCTGGCCGCGGCCGGCGGCGGCGAACTGGGCCTGGAGCGGCTGACCGAATGGCTGGCCGAACGCACCGGCACCCGCTACCTGCGCGTCGACCCGACCCGGGTGGACGTGCCGGCAGTGACCGCGCTGGTCTCCCACGCCTATGCCCGCCGCCACCGCTTCCTGCCGCTGGCGGTCAACCCCGAACGGGTGCTGGTGGCCACCAGCGAGCCGCTGGCGCATGAGTGGCTGCGCGACCTGCAGCACCTGACCCGCCGCCAGATCGAACTGGCCACGGTCAATCCGCTGGACCTGCACCGCTACACCATGGAGTTCTTCGGGGTCACCCGCTCGGTGCGCGGCGCCCGTGGCGACGTGCGTGGCGAAGCCAATACCACCCTGCCCAGCTTCGAGCAGCTGGTGGAACTGGGCCGGGCCGGCGACGTGAACGCCGACGACCACCACATCGTGCACATCGTCGACTGGCTGCTGCAGTACGCCTACGAACAGCGTGCCTCGGACATCCACCTGGAGCCGCGCCGCGACATGGGGCGCATGCGTTTCCGCATCGACGGCGGGCTGCACAAGGTGTTCGAGGTGCCGCCGGCGGTGATGACCGCGGTGGTCAGCCGGATCAAGGTGTTGGGCCGCATGGACCTGGCCGAGCGCCGCCGCCCTCAGGACGGCCGCATCAAGACCCGTTCGCCGGGTGGGCGCGAAGTGGAAATGCGCCTGTCGACCATGCCCACCGCCTTTGGCGAGAAGTGCGTGATGCGCATCTTCGACCCGGATGCGGCGTTCAAGAGCAGCGACCAGCTCGGTTTCAGCCCGGAAGAAGCGGCCGGCTGGACCGCGCTGGTGGAGCGCCCGCACGGCATCGTGCTGGTGACCGGCCCGACCGGCTCGGGCAAGACCACCACCCTGTATTCCACCCTGAAGCGGCTGGCCACCCCGGACGTGAATGTGTGCACGGTGGAAGACCCGATCGAAATGATCGCGCCGGAATTCAACCAGATGCAGGTGCAGACCAACATCGACCTGGACTTCGCCGCGGGCGTGCGCACGCTGCTGCGGCAGGACCCGGACATCATCATGATCGGCGAAATCCGCGACCTGGAAACCCCGCAGATGGCGGTGCAGGCCTCGCTGACCGGCCACCTGGTGCTGTCCACCCTGCACACCAACGACGCCCCGTCGGCGATCACCCGCCTGCTCGACCTGGGCGTGCCGCATTACCTGATCGCCTCGACCGTGAACGGCATCCTGGCCCAGCGCCTGGTGCGCACGCTGTGCCCGCACTGCAAGGTGCCCAAACCCCTCACCGCAGTGCAATGGGCGGCGCTGGCTGATGCCGATGATGCATTACCAGAGTCGCCCACGCCATATGCGCCGGCAGGCTGCATCGACTGCCGGCGCACCGGTTACCTGGGCCGCGTGGGCCTGTATGAGTTGCTGCCATTGGGTTCGCGGCTGCGCGGGCTGATCCGGGGGGACATGGATCTGGCCGGTTTCAGCCGTGCGGCGCGTGCTGAAGGGTTGCGAACCCTGCGCCGCGCGGGGCTTGAAAAGGTGGCGGCAGGGCTGACTACAATCGAGGAAGTCCTGTCTGTGCTGCCTCCCCCGGATGAACCACGCGCCCTTCCTGATTCTTGAAACCGGCCAACCGGTCGCCTCGCTGCGCCGGTACGGGCGTTTTCCGCACTGGATCCGGGTCGCGGCCGGGCTGGAAGCCGACGAAACCGTGGTGGTGGATGTGGAGCACGGCGGGCAGCTGCCCGACCCGGCCCACTTCGCCGGGGTGATCGTCACCGGCTCGGCCGCTTACGTCACCGACCGCGCCGACTGGAGCGAGCGCAGCGCGCAGTGGCTGCGCGATGCCGCCTACGACGGCCGCCCGGTGTTCGGCATCTGCTACGGCCACCAGCTGCTGGCCCACGCGCTGGGCGGTGAGGTGGCCTACAACCCGGCCGGGCGCGAGTCCGGCACCATCGAGCTGGCACTGGACCCTGCTGCGGTGGACGACCCGCTGTTCGCGGGGCTGCCGGCGCGCTTCCCGGCGCATGCCACCCACCTGCAGACCGTGCTGCGCGCGCCGGAAGGTGCCGCCATCCTGGCCCGCTCGGCGCAGGACAACTGCCATGCCTTCCGCTGGGGCGAGCAGGCCTGGGGCGTGCAGTTCCACCCCGAATTCGCCACCCACCACATGCGCGGCTACGTGCGCGCCCGCGCCGAGTGCATCCGCAGCCACGGCGGCTGCGCCCGCACCGTGGCCCGCGGGGTCAGCGCCGCGCCGCTGGCCCGCCCGCTGCTGCGCCGCTTCGTACGCCAGGCGCGCAATGTCGAACGCGGGCATTGAACACGCCACATCTTCAGGTGGCGCGCACACAAAACAGGGATAATCGAGCCAGCACGGGGCCTGCGGCCCCTACTCCCCCTGTTCCGGATTGGTATGAGAGACATTCGCAAGCTGCCCGCCTCGGCGGGTGCCCAGTGGCTGCTGGACACATTCACGCTGTACCGCCGCGCGCCGCTGCAGCTGGCCGTGCTGGGCATCATCGGCATGCTGGTCAGTTCGTTGATCGCCATCGTCTCGCAGGCACTGCCGGGCTGGCTGAGCCTGCTCGGACAGCTGCTGTCGGTGGCGGTGGGGCCCATCCTGTTCGGCGGCATGCTGTGGGCAGTGAGTGAGATCGACCAGGGCCACCGCGCCCAGCCGGCTCACCTGTTGCAGCCGATCCGCGACCGCCGCGTCAGCCACCTGCTGGTGCCGCTGGCGATCCAGATGGTCACCATTCTGGCCCTGGGTGCATTGCTGTTCGTGATGATCGGCAGCGACGGGCTCAACAGCATCGGTGAAGCCACCCGCAATCTGCAGGTGCTGCAGCAGTCGGACACCGCGCCCAGCAACGAGCAGGTGCTCGCCGTGTTCGACCCGGTGCCGGTGAAGCGCGTGCTGCTGTGGATCGCACTGGTGTTTGCGGTGTTCGTCGCGCTGAGCATGGCCATGTTCACCCAGCCGGCGCTGGTGATGTTCGACCGTCAGAGCGGCATGCACGCGCTGCGCATGAGCCTGCAGGGCTGCGTGGAAAACTTCGGTGCGATGACCGTGTTCATGCTGCTGGGCCTGGTGGCCATGGTGTGCATCTACTTCCTGGTCGCGATTCTGATGCAGATCGCGCTGTTGATCGGGGGCACGGCAGCCGCCACCGCGCTGATGCAGCTGGTGGTCACCACGGTGATCATGCCGTTGTACGTGGGCGCGGTGTACGCCTCGTGGAAGCAGATGTTCGCCCACCGCACCCGCGGCACTCCGCCACCGGTGCCGCCGTCGAACGGCCCGAAGAACATCTTCGCGGCCTGATCAGATGTAGAGCCACGCCCTACGTGGCTTCAGGATGCCCGACCGATCCGTAGAGCCACGCCCTGCGTGGCTGCGCGGTGCCGCCT
>JAEXNZ010000215.1 GCA_023439425.1 Pseudomonadota bacterium | reverse complement strand
TTTCATCAAGCCGGCCTAACGTAATCCCGGGCCAGGAGACAGCGCCGATGCAACGCCGGCACGCACACGGATTCACCCTGATGGAGCTGATGGTGGTACTGGTCATCATCGGCATCTGCGCCGGTGGTATCGGCTTGGGCATGGGTACCCTGCTCGACCCGCAGCGCAAGCTGCGCCAGGACGCGTTGCAGCTGGCCCAGCACCTGCAGGTGGCCCGCGACGAGGCGCGGATTGACGGGCGCACGATCCGCTGGCAGGGCGACACGAAGGGCTACACCTTCAGCCGCCGCGACGGCGCGCAATGGGTCACGCTGCAACGCGACGACCAGTTGCGCCCGCGCCAGTGGCAGGCCAGCGATGTCAGCGTGCGTCCGCGCGACGGCATCGAACTGAGCCCGGAATGGATTGGCACGCCGTGGGAGCTCGAGATCACCGCCGGCGCGCAGCAACTGCGTGTCACCGACGACGGCACCGGTGCGATCACGGTGCAGCCATGAAGCGACGCACGCATGGCTTCACCCTGATTGAAGTACTGATTGCGCTGGCCATCGTCGCGGTGGCACTGGCCGCGGTGATGCGCGCGGTATCGGTCGCCACTGACGACCAGGGCCGTGTGCGCGACCGTCGGCTGGCGCTGTTGTGCGCGCAGAACCGCTGGGAAGAGCTACGCCTGCAGGCCCAGCCACTGCAGGATGCGCGCTGGCTGTGTGACCAGGGGCGCAGCCGGTTTCTCGGCCTGCAGCGCATCGAGAGCAGTGACGGCGTGACCACGGTGCAGCTGGCGGTGTTTCTGGAGCAGGCTCCAGACAAGCGCCTGGTTCTGATACACACGCCTTGGAGTGGCAGTCAATGAAACGACAGCAAGGTGGCTTCACGCTGATCGAGGTGATGATTGCGATCACCGTGATGGCGCTGCTCAGCGTGATCTGCTGGCGCGCACTGGACAGCGTGGCCAGCAGCGACCAGCGCCTGCGTGCCTCCGATGCTGAGTTGACTGCGTCGTTGCGCGTACTGCAGCAGCTTCAGCGGGATATCGAGATGCGCGCGGACGTGCGCGCGACCGGTGAGCCGCTGCTGCCCGCCGACGAACCGCAGCGGTTGCTGCCCGGTGCGTTGATCACCGCGCGTGACCCCGGCGGCAGCTTCTCGCTGGAGATCACCCGCAGCGTGGGCAGTGAAGGCACGCGCTGGCAGCGGGTGCGCTGGTACCAGCAGGGCAGCACCTTGCGGCGTGCAGCCGGCGAACCGGCAACGCAGTTTCCGCTGCCGGCTCCGGTGCTGGGACAGGCCTTGGTGGTGGCGCAGGACGTGACCCGGTTCGACGTGCAGGCCTGGCAGCCCGGCAAGGGCTGGCGCGTATTGCCGGTGCAAGGCGAAGGACTGCCCGCTCAGGGCTTACAGGTGCTGGTGCAGCAGCGCGATGCGCGCGGCCCGCAGGTATTCCGGCGGGTATTGCCGTTGTGATGTGACGCACATCCCGCGTCAGCGGTTCATGGCGATGATCGAAACCGTAGAGCCACGCCCTGCGTGGCTTCGCGGTGTTGGCCGGCATCCGTACCACGCAGGGCGTGGTACCTACGTCACCGCCTCACGGTCTCCTCCGCCTGCGGGAACTGGAATGCGCTGTTCGGATCGTACGAACTCACCGGCTCAGACACCTTCGGCTTCGGTTCTGCACTACTGCTGGCCCCAAAACCAAGCACCTGCACACTGATCTCCGAAGGCCGGTTCTTGCGCGCATCATCCTGCGTCTTACGCATCACATCCTGTGCCGCCTGGCTGGCACTGTTGGCGGCCGCACTTGCCGAGCTCAGCGCGTTGACGTTCACCGTCGCCAGCACCGGCAGACCGGTACTCTCACCCTGCACCTGCACGTTCGCCGCATTAAGCACCTGCAGCGCGGCCAGATTGACGTTACCCGACACACGGATACCCGCCTCGCCCGCATCAATCGTGCCCAGCGGCGCGATCAGATCCACGTCACCCGCCGGCACTTCGGCAATCGGAGCGAGCGTGGCGATACCCGCGCCGGTAGCCGGAGCCTGCGGCGAGAGGTTCACGTTGCCCCACTGGTCGTACACGCGCAGCGCCGGGGTGTACTGCACCGAGGTCAGTGCGCCGCGACCGGCGTTGATGTCACCGCGCGCGGACCAGGCCTGGATGTCGCCACCAAACGTGGTCATCACCCGCGACAGGCCCAACAGCAGGTTGCCATCGCTGAACATGCGGATGTCGCCCTGGCCCTGGGTGACCACACCGGCTGAGGCCGGCGGCACTTCACCCTGTACGCCCACCACGATCTGCCCGCCCGGTGCCAGCAGGTCGATGTTGCCACCGGCCTGGGTACGCACCCCGGAAGCACCGAACATCACGATGTCGCCAGTACGGTCGATGGTCGCACCCGTGGCATCCTTCTCCGGCAGCAGCGTGGCGATCGCCTCGCGGCCGCGCAGGTAGGAGCCAAAGCGCGGACTGTCCGGATCGTTGTACTCGCGGCCACCGGCACGCAGTTCCGCGTGGTAGACCTGGCGCAGGAAGATGCGCTGCTGGGCTTCCGGCAGCGAATCGAACAGGGACAGCGCGGCGTCGCCCTTGGCCGGCACGCCGAAGCGGTCCTGCAGCCAGGTTTCCAGCTCGGTGCCATACAGCTTGACCGCCTTGCCCGGCTGTTCGGCCAGGGTGAGTTCCGGGTCGGCCAGGTTGGCCGGGTCCAGGTAACGGGCGCGCAGCGCGGCGTAATCCAGCTGTTCGTTGCCGGCCGTGACCGAGATGCTGGCACCGGGGCGGGTGTCGCCCTGCACCAAGCCACCGGTGGTGGTGATGCTGGCCTTGTCCTCCTGGCGGATCTGGCGGCCGGCACTGACTTCCAGGTCGCCCGGGCCGGCAATCCGGATCGGGGTATGGACGATGTCGCGACCGGCTTCGACGATGCTGATGTCGGCGTCGGTGTTGTTCAAACCGCCGATATCGCTTAGCAGGATGTCGCGGCCGGCGCGGACGTGGACCGGGGCGGCGACGTCGTTGTAGGTGAAGACGGTGCGCTTGTCTCCCGAAATGCGCTGCAGTTCCCACTGCTGACCGGTGCGCAGGCCGATGATGTCGCCCTGTGCCGCATAGAAGCGGTTGGGGGCACTGCCATTGGCGCGCAGGTCAGTGGACTGCAGGGTAGGCGCACCGAACGTGAACAGCGGCAGGCCACGCTGCCCTTCGAATGAGGGAGCCTCCACCGACACGTTGCCCGCGACCCGGCGGGCGTCCTTGCTGGCCACGAAAGCGGGTTCGAACGGCGTAGGAAGTCGGGCATCTGAACCGCTGCTGCTGATCGCCATGGCACCCGGAGTAGCCAGGATCGAATCAGCGGCCAATACCTGCAGCTCACCGTTTGCGGACGGCCGTGTCATCAATACGTGATTGGTCTGGTCCGACGCTTTGTCCAACTTGATGCTGCCGCCAGCGGCCAGCAGCCGGATCTTCGACGGCAGCATCCAGTAACTCACCGAGGATACAAAGTTCTCTGCGCTCAGGTCACGCCCCATTTCGTGGCGGGTACCCATCAGGGTGGGCGTGAGGTCGCCGCCGGCGGACACCACGTCAAGCGCAGTGTTGTCGGTCCAAAGCGAGAACCAGGAAGTGCTCGCTGCGGTGCTTCCGTCCGCCGTCGCCACGGCGTTGTAGTTGACCACCGACGCGCGTCCTGGGTCCGTCACTGCCCCCAGTACGGCATCTCCGCGTGCCTGCAACAGTGCATTCGCATCACCCAGCACCAGTACGGGGCCACCCATG
>JAEXNZ010000557.1 GCA_023439425.1 Pseudomonadota bacterium | reverse complement strand
AACCACCCCGGTCGCGACGGGTCGGCCACGATGCCGCGATTCCGCGCCAGCGCCTCGGGAATACCCCGTTCGAAGTGGGAAAGCAGAACGTCGTTCAATGCCGGCGAGTAGGGCGCGTTGGTGCTGCATGCGGCACCGGGCATGCGTCGACAGCGCACCCGCGCGGTCATCCCGGGCTCGTCGTTCCCCGCCGCCTCTTCCAGGGCAGGCTCTTCCATACGCAGTCGGTAATGCCCGTCGTGGAAGATCAGCGATACGCCCTCCACCACCGCGCCGTCCCCGGTGAAGGCGTGCAGACGGAAGTACTCGCCATTCACCTGTACCGCACGCCCCTCACGGCCACTGACGGTGTCGCGGTAGGGATACACGCCCTCGTGATTTACCGCTCCGATCTCCACCCGGGTGGGGTCCAGCGCCGGGCGACGCGTGATCGCCTGCGCGGCGCGACCGAACAGCGGAACGGACGTCAGACCCGGATCCCAGGGCGGCAACTGCGTCAGCGGAGGAGGCTCGACGGCAGGCGGTTCGAATCTGCCGGTCTTCAACCCGACCAATGACAGCAGGAGGTCCTGCAGGACCGAACGCGAAGGCGAGACGCCACCGGCCGCGTCGCCGGCGGCTTCCAGCCCACTACCAACGGCAGGGATCACCGACGCTTCCGGACCCAACAGCGCAGTTTCCAGCAACGATACGCCGGTATCGGCCAGTTGCAGGATGACCTCTTCGGTGGGCGACTGCGGAGGCACGCAGCCGTTCCCCTGCGTGTTGTAGTAGATGTAACGGCCCAGCTCGAATGCGCTATCTACCGGGCGGCGCAGGAAGTGTCCTGCATCATGCAGGACGTCAGGCAACGTCACTGGCCCCACGTGCGTGCAATTCGGCAGAGGCATGGTCGTGGCGACCTGGCGAGACGTGGGGGTGGCCGACGCATGCTGCGCAAAGACCACATTGCTGACGAACAGCAGCATGACCGCCACTTCCAGCGGAGTCTCAAAGCGCAGGTGCTGCGCCCCGCGCGCGGCATGCGCGCGCGAATTGTCATGCATGTCGTTGGCGTGCCTTCCTATGCACTTGCGCGTGACACTGACCTCTGTAGGCAAAACCATCTCCTGGATATGAACTGATTCCGAGATTGAGAATCCCCGGAACCGCTCCTGTCCAATCGATGGTCGTTTCCAGCCTCAGCGGGAGGCGTCGGCCGAGGTCACCGGAGCCTGCACCTGCGCCGCGCTCACCTGGGTGTCCTTCACCGGAGCCACGCCCAGCGTGGAGGTCGGATCGACGATCACCATGGTTTCGGTGGAACCATCCGGCCACACCACCTGGAAGGTGCTTCCGGCTGGTAACGACGCGAACGGCATGCCGCTCTGCGCGCGGTACACCGCGGCCACCTGGCTGGCACCGGCGCGACGCACATCTTCCTGCGCCTTCACCGTGGTCAGTTTCACCTTGGACAGATGCCGGTAGCGGTCATCGTAGGTGTCGATCAGCACCAGGCCCACCGCACCCGCCGAGTAGGCCACGAACAGCGCCACCCAGAACCAGAATTTCGCACCATGCAGGAATCGACGGTAATTCATCGCCCGTTTCTCCGCTTGATCAGCTGTTCGACCAACGTTTTCATCTTCCCCGCACCTTGCCGCGATACCGCAGCGTCATACACGAAACTGGAAAAATCCTGTCCACCGTCCTGCGAGCAGATCCCTCCGTTCGCACAGAAATTGTTCATCAGCACACTGTCTGGCCCGCAGGCCATGCCCAGCTCACAGGCCGCCAGTCGCCACGCCAGTTCGCTGAACTGGTCGCCGGCCACCAGCCCCTGCAGCGCCGCATCGCCGGCCGCACGCTGGCCCATCGCCGGCGACAGCGCCATGTAGGCTTCCGGGTCACGCGAATCGAGCACGCGCTCGACCAGATCGCGTCGATACTCAGACGTCTGCTGCAGCGGCTGGCCGTCAGCCATCAGCGCTGCTTCGGCGGCGATGTTGCCTGCGTGCGCCGCCTGCAGCCGCTGGGTCAGGATCAGCTTGCGACCCAGCCCGTCGCTGGCCACAAACCCACCGCAGCGGCGCGCGACGCGCTCACGCGCCTGGACGATCGGCGCGGAGCCATTCATGCCCATGCTGGTCAGCAGGGTGTTGTCGAGCTGGTAGCCGCCCGGATCCATCGCATACAGCGCGCAGTAATCGTAGACGCGGCTGACCATCCAGCGCGCCTCGGTGTTGCCGGCGGCGGCCTGTTGCTGCAGACGCTGGGCGTAGGCGAACAGGTCGGTCTCGCCTTCCATGTCGGCACGGATATCCAGCGGCAGGCCCGACGGCACGCTGCCAGTCCGCTCAGTGGCAAGCAGCTGACGCGCCAGTTGTTGCGCCCGTAACGGCGTCTCCACCGTCACCTCGGCCGGTGCCTCGCTGACCATGCCGGTGGCATGATCGGTCGTCGGCAGCGCACGGCCGCCCGCGCGGTAACCCACCACCCCCAGCAAGGCCAGAGCCGGAACCACCAGCAGCCAGGTTTTGAGGGTGGGCACAAACGTCATGTTCGAGGGGCCAGGCCAGCGCACAGACAGCAGAACCGCCAGTTTATCAAGCTGTCGCCGCCCTGCCTGCACATGACGGCGGCTGAATTCTCACCAAATACTGAGATCGCCCGGGCAAGGCCGGGCGCAATCGTCTAGCATGCTCGCTTTCTTGCTGACTGCCGTCTTTAGCCCATGCCGTATCTGGAACTCACCCTGCACTGCACCGAAGCCACCCAGCCCCGCTATGAGAACGCGCTGGATGATGTGGGCGCGTTGGCGGTGACCCTGCTGGATGCGGACGCCGACACCAGCAACGAGCGCGCGATCCTCGAACCGGGCGTGGGCGAAACCCCGCTGTGGAACGACCTGGTGTTGACCGCGCTGTTCCCTGCCGACACCAATGCGCTGGCCCTGCTGGCCGCGCTGGAAGCGTTCGACCCGGGCCTGCAGTGGGAAAGCGCCAGTTTCCGCGGTGTGGAGGACGAAGACTGGGAACGCGCGTGGCTGGACCAGTTCCAGCCGATGGCATTCGGGTCGCGCACCTGGATCGTGCCGTGGAACCATGAACTGCCCGAGGCCGCGCAGCGCGATGACGCTGCGGTCGTACGGCTGGATCCGGGCCTGGCCTTCGGCTCGGGCACCCACCCGACCACCGCGCTGTGCCTGCGCTGGCTGGATGGGCTGGCCGCCGAAGGCCTGCTGGACGGACGTACCGTGCTCGACTTCGGTTGCGGCTCGGGCATCCTGGCCCTGGCCGCATTGAAGCTGGGCGCGGCGCAGGCGGTGGGCGTGGACAACGACCCGCAGGCGGTGATCGCCACCGGCGACAACGCCGAGCGCAATGGCGAGCAGGACCGCCTGCAGGTGTACCTGCCGGCCGACGAACCACAGGCCACCTATCCGGTGGTGGTTGCCAACATCCTGGCCTCGGCGCTCGACGCACTGGCCGAAGTGCTGGCCGCACGCGTGGCACCGAATGGCCGCATCGCGCTGTCCGGCATTCTGCACGGCCAGGAAGACGAACTGCTGCAGCGCTACGCCGCGTGGTTCGATCAGCTGGAAGCCACCCGCGAGGACGACTGGATGCGCATCACCGGCGTCCGTCGTGCTTGAATAGCAGCACCTTCGCCCGGCCCTGACGCATGACCGAGCCTACGCCGCCGCCACGCCGCCCGCTGGCCACATTCCTGCGTGCCACGCCGGGTACTGCCACCGATTCCGAGATTCCGGCGGCAAGTGAGTCCGTTGACACCACGCCCGGCGCGGACGCACCGGGCATGGATGCGCAGACCCCAGCGGCCGAAAGCGCGGACATCCCCGCCGACGACACGCAGGCGTCCGCTGATGCCCCAGAGGTCGAGCCTGACCTGGCGGAGCCGGAGCCTGCAGCACCACCTGCGTCGGAACCACCGGTCGCCGCTGCGCCCAGCTTTACCCGCGCTCCGCTCGCCGCCCCGCGCACCCCGCGCTGGCAATGGGGTGTGGTCAGCGGGCTGGTCGTCCTGCTGGTCCTGCAGATCATGGTCGCCGACCGCGCGAATCTGGCTGCGGATGCGGGCAGCCGACCGTGGGTGGCCGGGTTATGCAGCGTCCTGGGTTGCAGCCTGCCGGCCTGGCATGAACCCAGCGCTTTCAGCATGATCAGCCGCGACGTGCGGCCGGTCCCGACCCAGCCGGGCGCACTGCAGGTGCAGGCCAGCTTCCGCAACGATGCGCGCTGGGCGCAGGCGTGGCCGCAGCTGCGGCTGTCACTGTCCGATGCCGATGGCCGGGTGATCGGCACCGGCGTGTTCGCGCCGCAGGACTACCTGGGGCCCAACGGCGACGCGCATTCCGTACTTGAACCGGGGCAGAGCGCACAGATCGCGTTCCGGGTCCGCGAGCCTGCCGCCTCCACGGTCGCGTTCACCTTCGAGTTCCTGTAAGCGTTCACTGCAGCAACCCTTTATTGCACGTTCCGGCATGGCGGGGGGAGCCGGCACGCGCTAGACTGGTCGCCTTCGTCTTTCCGTCCGGGGCTGCGGTCCGCCCCGGCTTTCGCATCCGGGATTCTTCTTGAACGCAGTCTTTTCACGTCCTGACAGTAGTCGTGGCGCGGCCAAGCCACCGCTGCGCGAACACGTGGCCCAGTCGGTCCGGCGCTACCTGCGCGACCTGGATGGCTGCGATGCGGACGATGTGTACGAGATCGTGC
>JAEXNZ010000548.1 GCA_023439425.1 Pseudomonadota bacterium | reverse complement strand
CGTCAAATCAGGCGGGCAAGCCCGTCAGATCAGCCGGGCAAGCCCGGCTCTACGTCAGTGGTCAGAACTCCTGCCAGTCGCCTTCGTCGGCACCGGTGGTGCGCGGCAGCGGCTTGGCGACGGCCTTGGGTACCGGCTTCAGGCGCGGTGCGGCGGCGCTGACCGGGGCGACCCGGGCGGTCACGGCGCTGACCGCGGCGGCCACCTGGTTGTCGAGGCGGAAGATGGCCACGGCATCGGCCAGCTGGGTCGCCTGTTCTTCCGTGGCCCGGGCGGCGGCGGTGGCTTCTTCCACCAGCGCGGCGTTCTGCTGGGTGGTTTCGTCCATCTGCACCACGGTCTGGTTGACCTGCTCGATGCCGGCCGACTGTTCCTGCGACGCGGCGGAGATCTCCGCCATGATGTCGGTGACGCGCTGCACCGAGGCGACGATCTCGCCCATGGTGCTGCCGGCCTTGTTCACCAGGGCCGAACCGTCGGCGACGCTGGCGACCGAATCATCGATAAGCCCCTTGATTTCCTTGGCAGCCGCAGCCGAGCGCTGGGCCAGGGTGCGCACTTCGGAGGCGACCACGGCGAAGCCGCGACCCTGTTCCCCGGCACGTGCGGCTTCCACCGCGGCGTTCAGCGCCAGGATGTTGGTCTGGAAGGCGATGCCATCGATCACCGAGATGATTTCGGCGATGCGCTTGGAGCTGGATTCAATCGCGCTCATGGTGGTCACCACCTGGCCGACCACTTCACCGCCCTGGCTGGCGACGGTGTGTGCACCGATCGCGAGCTGGTTGGCCTGACGGGCATGCTCGGCGTTCTGGCGCACGGTGGAGGTCAGTTCCTCCATCGAGGCGGCGGTTTCTTCCAGGTTGGCGGCCTGCTGCTCGGTACGCCGCGACAGGTCGCTGTTGCCGGTGGAGATCTCGCTGGCCGCGAGGTTGATGCTGCTGGCGGAGGTCTGGATCTGGCCGACAATCTGGGTCAGCTGGGCAACCGTGGCGTTGGCGTCGTCACGCATGGTAGCGAACACGCCCTGGTAGTCGCCGTGCATGCGCGCGGTGAGGTCGCCTTCGGCGATGGCCGAGAGCAGCTGCGAGAGCTTGCCCAGGTTGTCGTCGCTGACCTGCATCATCGCGTTGAGGCTGGCGATCATCTGACGGAAGTCGTGATCGAAGCGGGCTTCGTCACCACGCTGGGTGAAGTCGCCGGCAGCGGCCGCGCTGCCCAGGCGCTTGATCTCTGCGTTGATGCTGGACAGGTTCTGCTTGACCGTATCGACGGTGCTGCTGATCGCGGCCTTGTCGCCCGGATAGCGCGGCGCATCAACGCTGAGGTCGCCGACGGCGTAGCGTTGGACCACGGCCAGCACGTCCTGCATGGTCTGCACGTGCGCACCGACCAGCGCATTGGTTTCATGCACCATCAGGCCGTACTCGCCCGGGAAGGCGGTTTCGTCCATGCGGTAGCGGGTCTGGCCGGCATCATGCTGTGCCGCCATTTCGCGCTGGGCAGTGATGACGGCGTGCAGCTGCTGCTGCATGCGGCCCATGCTTTCCAGCAGGCGGCCGGGTTCGTCCTGTGCCTGCGTGCCGATGCGGCTGTCGAGCTTGCCGCTGGCGATGCTTTCGGCAACGCCGGTGGCCTGACGCAGCGGGCCGGTGATGCGGTTGCCGATGATCCAGCTCAGGACCAGCACGATGATCACCAGCGCACCGCCGGTGGCGGTCATCACCGCGGTGAAGGCGAGCGCGTCGTTCTGCACGTCGTCCATGTAGACGCCGCTGGTGACCACCCACTGCCACGGCTTGTACATCGAGGCGAAGGTGGCCTTCGGGATCAGGCCTTCGGCACCGGGCTTGGTGGTCGAGTAATAGGTGTAGCCGCTTCCGTTCTTGACCGCATCGTCCACCTGCAGCTGGTACAGCGCCCCGCCATCGGCCGACTTGTAGTCCTTCACCATCTGGCCCACGCGCTTGGGCTGGAACGGATGCACGTGCAGCACGTAATCGGTGGTGAGAATGTTGTAGTAGGCGCTGCCGCCGTCGGCGCGCATCGCGTCGACCGCCTTCATGGCGTTTTCCTTTGCCGCTGTTTCGGTCAGCTCACCCTTGTCAGCCAGGGCCTTGTAGTGGTCCATGATCCCGAAGGTGATTTCCACCTGGGTCTTCAGGCTTTCCTTGCGTGTCTCGTACAGGTCCAGGTACTGCTTGCGCGCGGCGACCACGGCCAGCGCGATCACGCCGATGGCAATCAGCACGGTCAGCAGGTTGAGCTTGTTGCGGACGGAGAGGTTGGAGAAGAACTGGTTCCAGCGGCTGAGCAAGGTCATGGGAGAGGATCTTTACAGTCGGGGGGCATGCTGCGATGCCTGGAGTGGTGGCGATGGCCGGTACAAGGCCTACGTCGACGAACGTGCCGAGGCAAAGGAGATATCGGCCACCCCGCCTTTGAATTGAGACGTGGAAACTGAGCGTGTTCAGGTTTGAAAAGAAGAACGCCCCGATGCGGGTGCATCGGGGCGTTCGTTTTGCTTTGGGCGGTAGAGCCGGGCTTGCCCGGCTGCAGTTCAGATC
>JAEXNZ010000212.1 GCA_023439425.1 Pseudomonadota bacterium | reverse complement strand
AAGCCACGCAGGGCGTGGCTCTACGGATTCCGAACAATGCGATGGTCCGCCAGAACCGCACACAGCGCGCTTACGGCCGCGGCCACCCATTGGCGATCTTGCAGAACAGCTTCGCGGTCTGCTCGGTGTCATACACCGCGCTGTGCGCCTCATTGGCGTCCCAGCCCAGCCCGGCTGCCGTGGCGGCACGGGCCAGCACGGTCTGCCCGTAGGCCACGCCCGCCAACGTCACCGTGTCGAACACGCTGAACGGATGGAACGGATTACGCTTGTGCCCGACCCGGTTCACCGCCGCGTTGACGAAGCCCAGGTCGAAATGCGCGTTGTGCCCGACCAGAATCGCGCGCTGGCAGCCGTACTTCTTCATCGCCGCGCGGACCGGGTTGAACACATGGTCCAGCGCATCGTGTTCGCTCTTCGCCAGCCGGAACGGGTGGTCGAGGATGATGCCTGTTACCTCCAGCGACTTCGGATCGATCTCCAGTCCTTCCGCCGGCACCACGTGCGCACTGGCAGTCTGGCCCGGATACAGCAGGCCCTCGTCGTCCATTTCGATGGGCACGGCGGCGATTTCCAGCAGCGCGTGCCGGTGGCAGTCGAAACCGCCGGTTTCCACGTCCACCACCACCGGCAGAAAACCACGGAAGCGGGTGGCCATCTGGCGCTGGGCAACAGACGGCGAGGCAGCAGCATCCACGGGCGTGGCTGCAGACGGGGGCAGGGAAATGGTCATGGCGGAAGTCTAGCAGAGGCACCCTGACGGCCCCTTTCATGGCAGCGTTCATGCCGGTGCCTGCTGGGTGTTGCTGGCCACCAGCAGCAGGACGCCTGCTGCCAGCAACAGGCCCAGCGCGGCAGCCGGCATCAGCCAGGACAGCGGCAGGGCCACGGCGGCGGCGAGCAGGCCCCAGCTGCGCGGCGTGCTGGCCACGCGCGGCAGCGGATGGCGCTGCCACCACGCGTCCAGGCTCAGTGCCCCAGGGCCATTGAGCAGCAACGGCAGCAGCATCGCCACATACAGCAACGGCAGTTTGAAGTTGCCAAAGCCCTGGTCGGTGATCGCATAGCCCTGGGCCAGCTCGGCCAGCGAGTCCCACTGCATGGGCCAGTGCACGGCGGCCGTCGCCACCACGGTCAGCCCGATCAGCGCCGCAGCCGTGGTCCGGGTGGCCAGCCCCAGCAGCAGCATCAGCGCGCCGACCAGCTCCATCCACGTGGCCATCTGCCAGTTGAGGGTGGAGGGCAACCAGCGCAGCGGCAGCGGAAAGCCGGCCTGGATGTCATCGAACCAGTTGCTGCCCTGCCACTTCTCGCGGCCGGACTCGAAGAATTCCCAGGCCAGCAGCAGGCGCAGGCCCAAGGGGGCGAGCCAGCGGCCCAGGGCGTGGAGATGGGCGTGCAGCGCACGTGTGGTCTGCAACAGTGAGGTCATCAGCGCAATCTCAGGTAGGAGTGTTCCTACAAGAGGGCCGGCGCAGCACGAAGGATGCGCCGCCCTGCGCGGTTGTTCAGCCGGGCGTTGGCATTACCGGTCCAATCACGTCAGCCGCCAGCAGTTGCGCCAGCAATGCCCGCCCGTCCGCTTCAATCTGTGCCGGGGACAGGCCGTGCTGCGCCGCCAGTGTCTGCAGGTGCTCACCGCCGGTATGGGGCGGTCCCACATTGATCTGCTCCAGCAGTTGCCAGGCCAACGCGCTGAGTGTCGCGAACACCACCTCGCCACCGGCCACGCGCCGGGCCAGCAGGAAGGTCGGCTGCGCGGGCGGCTGCACGGGCTGGTAATCGCGGCCCAGCTGCTGCACCGGCCAGTGGTAGCCCAGCGGCCAGGCCAGGCCGGATACCTGCAGGACGGAGGTCCACGGATCGGTGCCGGGCGGTGCCGGGGGCAGCGGTTCAGTCGCGCTGCCCTGCAGGGCCTGTTCGACCCACTCGTAGTGCGCCAGCTCGGCCAGGAAGGGACGCGGCAGCTCATCGCAGGTCTGCAGCCAGCCCACGAACTCGGCGGCCACTTCGGTGAACAGCGGCGAGCTGCAGCGGTGGTCGGCGAAATAGCGTCGGCACAGCGCGTTCCATTCGGCGGTGTCCATTACCTGCAGCAGTACCGGAAAGCTGCCGGCCAGCAGCGCCTGCAGATTGTTGAACAGCAGATCGCGGTAAACCTGCAGGCGGGTGTCATCAAGGCCGGCCGGAGCCGGCTGTCGCCCGGGGTCGCGCAGATGCGCGGTCAGTGCATGCTGTTGCGCGCGCAGGATGTCGCTCATGCCGCCTCCTGGCGGGGGGCCTGCTCAAGGATGCGGCGCACCTGGTGCAGTTCCTCGCGCAGCTCGGCGTATGGCGGGAAGTTGAAGTCGCGCTCCAGCAGGGTCGGGCGCGGGCCGAAGCGGACGCAGGCCTGTCGCAGCAGCGCCCACACCGGGTCGATCACCGGGCCGCCATGGGTGTCGATCTTCAGCTGCGGGCTTTCATCAAAATGCCCGGCCACGTGCATGCACACCACCCGCTCCGCGGGCAGTCCATCGATGAAGGCCGCAGCGTCATAGCCATGATTGGTGGCGTTGACGTACACATTGTTGACGTCCAGCAGCAGGTCGCAATCGGCTTCGGCAAGCACCGCGAGGGTGAAGTCCAGTTCGCTCATCGCCGCATGCGGGGTCAGGTAGGTCGACACGTTTTCCACCGCGATGCGCCGGCCCAGGCGGTCCTGCACCTGGGCGATGCGCGCGGCGGTGTGGTGCACCGCTTCGTCGGTGAACGGCAGCGGCAGCAGGTCATACAGATGACCGTCGTCGCTGCAGTAGCTGAGATGTTCGCTGTACAGCACGGCGTTGTGCTGGCGCAGAAAGGCCCCGACCTGGTCGATGAAGGCCAGGTCCAGCGGCGCGCTGCCGCCCAGTGACAGCGACAGGCCGTGACAGGTCAGTGGGTACCGTTGGCTGAGCGCCTGCAGGCGTTCGGCCCACAGCCCGCCGAGGCCGATCCAGTTTTCCGGTGCGCACTCCAGGAAGTCCAGGTCGCCCGGCGCGGCGCTTTCGAGGTCGTCCAGCAGCGCCCGGCGCAGTCCCAGTCCCACCGCCGCCGCAGGCAGCGGCGGTGGGGCGTGGCGACGCGGGGGCGTGGCGTCAGTGCGAGGCACCGCACTTGCCTTCGCCGCACTTGCCCTCGCTGCCCTTCTTCTGGGCGGCGGGCTTCGGCGCGGCCTTGGCCTTGTCGGCCCCGCACTTGCCTTCACCACACTTGCCCTCGGCATGCTTCTTGTCGGCGGGCTTGGCGTGGCTGGAACCGCACTTGCCTTCACCGCACTTGCCTTCGGCGGCTTTGGCCTCGGCCTTGGGGGCGGCCTGCGCGGCCAGGGCATAGCCCTGGGCCAGGTCAGTCATCGAGAAGGCCGAGGCGGTGCCCGCCAGGCCAAGGCCGCCAGCCAGGGCAGCACAGGTCAGCAGGGAAACGCGGGTGTGGGTCTTGCTCATGGGAACAACTCCTTGAAAGGTCCGGAAAAGCCGGGGTGGTGCGGAGGGGAGCATGCCGCAATCGCGGCACGCGGGGAACATCAGGCCAGGTACTCGCGCGCCATGACACGGGCACGATGCAGCCGGGCTTTGATGGTGTCGGGGGTGGTCAGCAGCTGGTCCGCCATTTCGGCGATGGACAGCCCTTCCAGATCGCGCAGCAGGATGACTTCGCGGTAGTGCGCAGGCAGTGATTCCAGCGCGGCGGCGCAGTCGCGCCGCAGTTCCTCGGTATCGCGCGGCGCGGGCGGCAGGATTTCCTCGCGCAGTTCCTCATGCTGCCAGTGGCAGCGGGCGCGCTTGAGCCGGTTGCACTCGCGCTTGACGATGCGGAAGGCCCACGAGGTGAAGCATTCCAGCACGCGCAGGCCGGTCAGCCGCCGCGACACGGTGATCAGGCTTTCCTGGACCGCGTCTTCGACGTCGTTGATGACGCAGTGGTACTCGGCATATCGGCGCAGATGCTGGCGCGACTGGCCCAGCACGCGTTCGAGCGCATCCCGGTCACCGCGATGGGCGGCAGCGAGTTCGAGCGGGCAGAGATGTTGCATCGCGGCGCAGATCCTGTGTGTCAGTGGCACAGGATAAGAGGCGCAGGGCGGGGGATTGGATGCGCGGCATGGAGGCGCTGGGACAGCGTGCGTTCACAAAAAAAAGAACCGCCCGAAAAGGGCGGTTCGCGACACATCCTGCGGGGCAGGTGCTCAGATCTGGCCGGCGCTGCTGGTCTCGTCGCGCTTCTCACGCGGCGGCAGGGCCTGCTCGCCATGCACCAGGAACCACACGTTCTCGGCGATGTTGGTGGCGTGGTCACCCACGCGCTCCAGGTTCTTGGCCATGAACAGCAGATGCGTGCACGGGGTGATGTTGCGCGGGTCTTCCATCATGTAGGTCAGCAGCTCGCGGAACAGCGCGGTGTACTGCGCGTCCAGGCGGGCATCATCATCACGCAGCGCCAGCGCGGCCACGGCGTCGTTGTCGCGGTAGGCCTCGATGGCACGGCGCACCTGTTGCGCGGCCAGCCGGCCCAGTGCCCGCAGGCCCTGGATCTGCGGCAGCGGCGGGGCCTTGCTGAGCGCGATCGAGCGCTTGGCGACATTGGCGGCGTAGTCGCCGATGCGCTCGATGTCGGCCGGAATGCGCAGGCCGGCCAGGATCTCGCGCAGGTCGCGCGCCATCGGGCCACGCAGCGCCAGACGCATCACGTCGTGGCTGATCTGCTGTTCCAGCGCGTCGATGGCTTCATCGTTGGCGATGATGCGCTGGGCGGCGTGGTCATCACGCTTCTCGATGACGTCCATCGATGCTTCCAGCTGGGCGACGGCCATCTCGCCCATGCGCACGATCTCGGCCACCAGCCGCTGCTGTTCTTCGTCGTAGCTCTTGACGATGTGGTCGTTGGGAATGCTCATGTCGGTTTCCGTAGAGCCGGGCTTGCCCGGCTGATGGGGAGGTAGAGCCGGGCCTTGCCCGGCCGGAATGTTGAACCGCGCGAAGTCGCTTAACCAAACCGCCCGGTGATGTAATCCTCGGTCTGCTGCTTGTTCGGCTGCGAGAAGATCACTTCGGTGCGGTCGTGCTCGATCAGGTCGCCCAGGTACATGAAAGCGGTGTAGTCGGACACGCGTGCCGCCTGCTGCATGTTGTGGGTGACGATGACGATGGTGTAATCGTGCTTGAGCTCTTCCACCAGCTGCTCGATGCGGCTGGTGGAGATCGGATCCAGCGCCGACGTCGGTTCGTCCAGTAACAGCACGTCCGGGCGCAGGGCCACCGCACGGGCAATGCACAGACGCTGCTGCTGGCCGCCGGACAGACCCAGCGCGCTCTGGTTGAGCTTGTCCTTCACCTCATCCCACAGCGCACCCTGGCGCAGGGCCTGCTCGACGCGGTCGTTCATGTCCGCCTTGGACAGCTTTTCGTGGTGACGAATGCCGTAGGCGACGTTCTCGATGATGGTCATCGGGCACGGCACCGGCTTCTGGCACACCATGCCGCCCTTGCTGCGCAGGCGGTTCATCGGGTACTTCGGCGAGAGGATGTTCTCGCCGTCAAGCAGCACTTCGCCGCGTGCTTCCAGCTTCGGGTACAGCGCATAGATGCGGTTGAAGATACGCAGCAGGGTCGACTTGCCGCAACCGGAAGGACCGATCAGCGCGGTGACGCGCTTTTCCGGGATTTCCAGGTTGATGTTCTTCAGCGCGTGGAACTTGTCGTAGTAGAAGTCCAGACCGCGCGCGGCAAGCTTGGTCGGGGCCGCATGCAGTTCTGCCTGCGAGGTCGGCACCGCGATGCGCATCGGGTTGGCGTTGGAGAGATCGTTCATGGCGATGTCCGCGGAAAAGTCAGTCATGGGAGATACGGTTGCGCAGCAGGATGCCGCGGGCGGTCAGGCTGACCAGCAGCACGAACAGGGTCAGCACCAGGGCACCGGCCCAGGCCAGGGTCTGCCAGGATTCATACGGGCTGCCGGCGAACTGGTTCATCACCACCGGCACGCTGGCCATCGGCTGGAACCCGTTGCTGTTCCAGTACTGGTTGCCGAAGGCGGTGAACAGCAGCGGGGCGGTTTCGCCGGAAATGCGGGCCAGCGCCAGCAGGATGCCGGTGACGATGCCGGCCGAGGCACTGCGGTACAGCACCTGCACGATCACCTTCCACTGCGGGATACCCAGCGACAGGGCGGCCTCACGCATCTGCGAGGGCACCAGACGCAGCATTTCATCGGTCGTGCGCACCACCACCGGCAGCACGATGAAGGCCAGGGCCAGTGCGCCGGCAAAGGCGGAGAAGTTGCCGCCGGTCTGCATCACGTACAGGGTGTAGACGAACAGGCCGAGCACGATCGACGGGGCCGACAGCAGGATGTCATTGACGAAGCGGACCACGGTGCCGGCCTTGCGGGCGTTGCCGTACTCGGCCAGCCAGGTGCCGGCCAGCACACCCAGCGGGGTGCCGATGGCAATGGCCAGCGCACACATCACCGCGCTGCCGAAGAAGGCATTGGCCAGGCCGCCTTCCTGCATCGGCGGCGGGGTCATCTGGGTGAACAGGCTCCAGTTGATGCCGGCCAGGCCCTTGGCGGCCAGCGTCCACAGGATCCAGCCCAGGAAAAACAGGCCGAACAGCGCGGTGGCCACCGACAGGGCGATGGCAACGACATTGCCGATGCGGCGACGCAGGTACAGCGAATCAGCGGCGGTGGACATCAGTTGCCCTCCTTGCGGGCCAGGCGCATCAGCATCAGGCGGGCAATTGCCAGCACCACGAAGGTCACGATGAACAGCACGAAGCCGAGCAGCAGCAGCGCCGAACGGTAGGTTTCGGTGGCTTCACCGAAGTCGTTGGCGATCAGCGCGGCAATGGTGGTGCCCGGTTCCAGCAGCGACGGCGACAGGCGCACGCTGTTGCCGATCACGAAGGCCACCGCCATGGTTTCACCGAGGGCGCGGCCGAGGCCGAGGAAGACACCGCCAATCACCGCCGAGCGGGTGTAGGGCAGCACGATGTCCCAGCTGACTTCCCACTTGGTGGAACCCAGCGCATAGGCGGATTCCTTCAGGCGGGTCGGCACGGTCAGGAACACTTCGCGCATCACCGAGGAGATGAACGGAATGACCATGATCGCCAGCACGAAGCCGGCGGTGAGGATGCCGATGCCCAGCGGAGGACCCTGGAACAGTGGACCGATCAGCGGCCATTCGCCCAGGGTTTCATTGAGGGCAGGGGTGACATATTCGGTCATCACCGGCACCAGCACGAACAGGCCCCACATGCCGTAGATGATCGACGGAATGCCGGCCAGCAGTTCAATGGCGGTACCGACCGGGCCGCGCATCCAGCGCGGAGCCACCTCGGTGAGGAAGAAGGCGATGCCGAAACTCACCGGCACCGCGATCAGCATCGCGATCAGCGCGGTGACCAGGGTGCCGTAGATCGGTGCCAACGCACCGAACTTGTTCTCCACCGGATTCCATTCGGAGGAATAGAAGAAGCTCAGGCCCTGCTCCTGCAGGG
>JAEXNZ010000209.1 GCA_023439425.1 Pseudomonadota bacterium | reverse complement strand
CCCCTACCCAGCACTTCTCCGGGCGCGGCCTGCGTGACAGCAACCGCACCTTGTGGGGTTCGTGGGTCATCATCGATGGCGACCTGCGTGTGTACTTCAGCGGTGACACCGGCTACTTCGCCGGTTTCAAGGACATTGGCGAGCGCTACGGACCGTTCGATGTCGCCTTCATTGAAACCGGTGCCTATGACGCCAAATGGCCCTACGTGCACATGCAGCCCACCCAGACGGTGCAGGCGCACCAGGACCTGCGGGCGCGCTGGCTGGTGCCGATCCACAACGGCACCTTCGACCTGGCCATGCACACGTGGGATGACCCGTTTGAACAGGTCAGTGCGCTGGCGGCACAGCGCGGCATCGCGCTGTCCACGCCGGAAATGGGTGAGCGACTGGACCTGGACGCACCGCACCCGGGGCGTCCCTGGTGGCGCACGATGAAAGCGACGGCGTCCGCCCCGCTGGAGCCCGTGGGCCAGCGCTGAGCACCCCGAATCTGAAGCGCTGGCAGCGCCAGAGGCCTGCTGGCGCTGCGTTATCATGCGCAGTCCAGGAACGAACTTCCCTTCAAGGACGCCCATGCAGATCGATATCCGTCAGATTCCCGCCACCGGCTGGACCCCACAGGCCCTGCCCGAGTTCCCCTGCTGCCCAGACCCGCAGCTGGAGGACCTGGCCCAGATCGGCCGCGAGGCCGGCAGCATTGATGAACTGATGGAATTCCTGCAGGGCAGCTTCGCCAGCACCCTGTTTGCCTTCGGCCAGGTGCTGCGCGAGCAGCTGCCGGCTACCGACCTGCAACTGGAGGCCGTTGCTTTCAGTCAGCTGTTCCAGGGCAACAGCGAGGTGGCCGTGCACCACGGCAACCTTGTGGTGGACGGCGACCTGCAGCCTCCTTCTGCGCTCCTGGTCACCGGTGACCTGACCGTCAACGGGATCCTGCGGGACACCGGAAACGTAGCCGTGCTGGGGAACCTGCACTGCCATAGCGTGGCCTCGGAAGCCTGGTTCATTGTCGGCGGCGATTGTGTCGCGCGCGATTTCGTCTACGGCGATTACAACGACAACATGCTCGAGGTACTGGGCAGGATCCAGGCACGTGTCGTGGTCACCAGCGACCATGCGATCTACGCGGAAGAAGGCCTGCATGTCGCGCACGAACCCAGCGAACCGGGCGTCAGCTGGGAAGCGGAAGTGTTCGACCTGTGGGATGCCACCCATTGCGAGGAACTGCTGGCTGCAGTGGGCACGGAGATCCACACGCTGATTCCGGTCGCCAAGTTTGACGCCATGGAGAACGCATGAGCCTCCGCCACCCCATGGCGTGCGCGCAGGCGCACCCGTATTGAGCCCCGACTGATGTCTGCATTTCCGTCTGCTGCTTACGTGCTGCCGCTGTCACAGGAGGCGGTGGCGTCGTATCTGGAAGACGGGTCGATTCCGGCCAGTGCGCTGGAACGTGCCGGGCTGTTCGCCGCTGCCCTGTGCCTGCGCGGCCGCCAGCCCGAAGGGGCCTTGAGCGCGATGCTGGAACAGGCCTGCGCGCTGTTTGCCGCAGAGCCCGACCCGGTACCGGCGCAGCTGGCGGGACTTCGCGCCGGACTGCCGCCCACGCTACAGGCGTGGCAGCAGGCATTGGCGGCACAGGACCGCGTGCTGGCTCCGCTCTCTGTCATCGAACGGCATGCGGCGGACACGGTGTTCGACGCCGTGGCGTTCCAACAGGCGTGCGACAGCACCCTGACCCCGCACACGGTGCGTTTCTATACCGAGGCGGCCTATCAGGAAACCAGCGAGACGATCGCCAGCGGTACGCACGCGCCGATCTACATCGAGCGCGACCACGACTACACCGATGACCAGGCGCGGGCACTTCGCGCCATCGTGGCCAACGATGACGAGCACATCGACCTGGATGCCTACGCCGGTGCCGGCAAGACGCACCTGGTGCTGCAACTGCTGGCAGGGGCCACCCGGCATTTCACCTATCTGGCACCGCGTCCCAGCCAGGTGCAGGCGTTTCGCGAGCGGCTGGGCACGCAGGCTTCGGTGGCACTGCTGTCGCAGATCGCGTTCGCCAACCAGGTGGCGGCCGATGCGAATCGCCGTGGCACGCTCAGCACCGACTACGCGCCGGCCTACCAGGTCAGTCGGTTGTCGTTTGCCGAGATTGTGAGCCGTATCGGGCTGCAGCCGATTGGCCGCACCCCCGCCACCGGCGTGCTGCGCATCGCCTTCGACGGCATCGCCAGCTGGTGCCGTTCCACCTCCGCACAGCTCGAAGCACGTCACTTCCTGCGTGCGGTGCCCTACGCGATGCTGGACGCCGCCCCGTTCATCGCCGCTGCCGAGCACGTGTGGCGCTGCATGTTCAACCCGACCCTGCAGAAAGGCGGCCTGCTCAGCCTGACCCCGGACCACATCGGCAAGTGGCTGGCGCAGCACGATGCACGTATTCCTGCGCGCTGGGGCACGCTGTTGATCGACGAGGCCCACGACCTCAGCCCGGCCTGGAAGCAGCTGCTGTCCGGTTACGAAGGTGCGGTGATCAGCCTGGGCGATCCCAATCAGCGCCTGATCGGTCGCGCGCCGCGGTTTGCCACCGGCATGGCATTGGAGATCAACCAATCCGTGCGCCAGGGCCGCTACGTCGAGCAGTTGGTCAACGACACGCTCGCCCTGGACGCGGCAGGCGTGTACCAGCAGCCCTTCAGTGGGACCAGCACCCATGCCACCGTGGCGGCCACCTACACGCGCTGGGACGAAGTGCCCACTGAAGGCACGCAGGTGTACGGCAGCACCTGGCGGCTGCTGGAAGAAGCGCAGCGGCTTTCCGCTGCCGGAGCCGCGTTCGGCATTCATCCCGAATCCCTGCGCCAGCTCGCGCGGGAGGTAGACCGCGCTGCCGATGCTTACCGCGAACTGACCACCCACGGCGGCAGCAGCCGGCGCTGGGAGGACCTGCTGGCCGAATGGGAGGAGCAGCAGCTGCCCCAGGTGTCACGACTGTTCATGCGCGGCTACAACCGTACGCATTTCGATGCGCTGTGTGAACGCCTGCAACCGCATACGCAGGCTCCCCTGCTGCTGATGCTGGTCGAGCACAGCAAGAACACCGAATTCGCCCAGGTGTCCATGGCACCGTGCTGCTTCCGCACCGGCTTTGCGCGCCGTTATGCGCATAACCCGGTACGTGCGGCGTATAGCGCGATGACCCGCGGCTCACGCCAGCTGTGGCTGCCGGAGGGCGCGCTGGAAGACCTGCAGCAGAGCGTGACGCGGTATCACGATCGGCGCAGGCCCAACACCATGACGCCTGATTAATGCGAACTGGCGTGCCGTAGAGCCACGCCCTGCGTGGCTT
>JAEXNZ010000205.1 GCA_023439425.1 Pseudomonadota bacterium | reverse complement strand
AAGCCACGCAGGGCGTGGCTCTACGGCCGTCAAACCATCATGCGGCGTCCGTTCCCCGCACCGCCTCCAGGAACTCACGTCCCCAACGGTCCACGTCGTAATACTCCACGCTGCCGAACAACTGGCGCATGCGACCGCCGGCTTCCTCCTCCGGCATCGACAACGCCTGCAGCAACCCGGCGCTCAGATCAGCCGGGTCATGCGGATTGGTCAGCACCGCGCCCTTCAGCTCAGCAGCCGCCCCAGCGAACTCACTCAGCACCAGCACGCCGTTGCTGCCTTCAATGCCGTGCGTGGCCACGAACTCCTTGGCAACCAGATTCAGCCCATCACGCAGCGGGGTGATCCACATCACCTGCGCGGCCGCGTAGTGCGCAACCACCTCTTCAAACGGCAGCGCCTGGGCGAAGAAGCGCACCGGCGTCCAGTCCAGGCGCGAGAAGCGGCCGTTGATGCGCCCGACCGCCTGCTCGATCTGGTTCTGCAGGGTGCGGTACACGGTCATCTCGCGTGCGGCCGGCACGCACACCATCAGCAGGGTCACCTTGCCCTGGCGGTCCGGATGCTGCTCCAGCAGGCGCTCGAACGCTTCCAGCTTGGCCAGCGTGCCCTTGGTGTAGTCCAGCCGTTCCACCGACAACACCAGCTTGCGCGCCCCGATCTCGCGGCGCAGCTTGAAGATGTCATTACGGACCGAAGGTTTGGCCAGCACGTTGTGGATGCGGCGCAGGTCGGTACCCACCGGATGTGCGCCGAGCGCGACCTCGCGGTCCCCCACGCGCAGGCGCGTGGTCATGGTATCCAGACCCACCGCGCAACCGTAGGTGAGGAAGCGCGGTGCGCAGCTTTCCCAGGCCAGGCGTTCGGCGGGCATCGCGCCGCGTACCACGTCGACGAAGTTTTCCACCTGGCGTGGAATGTGGAAGCCAATGTAATCGCAGCTCAGCAGGCTGCCGATGATCTCGCGACGCCACGGCACCACGTTGAACACGTCGGCCGACGGGAAGTAGGTGTGATGGAAGAAGGCAATTTTCAGGTCCGGGCGCAGCTCGCGCAGCGTGGCCGGCACCATCCACAGGTTGTAGTCGTGAATCCACACGGTGGCCCCGTGTGCCGCTTCAGCAGCGGTGGCTTCGGCGAAGCGGCGATTCACCTTCAGGAACACCTGCCAGTCGTCCTCGCGGAACCGCGCGCGTTCCCAGAACACATGCAACATCGGCCAGAACGCTTCCTTGGAAAAGCGCTTGTAGAAGATGTCCACTTCTTGGCGGGTCAGGGGTACGCGCGCAGCCGTGAGCGTGGGGTAGCGTTCGGCATCGACGGTGACGTGGGTCTGGAACGGGCCGCGTTTCGGATCATCGATGCCCCAGGCCACCCAGGAGCCCTTCTGGCCGCCTTCAAAGAAACTCAGCAGCGACGGGATGATGCCGTTGGGCGAGCGCGGTGGGCGCTGCACCAGGGTGTCACCCTCCATGACCTCGTCGAACGGCATGCGGTGGTAGACCATGACCAGGTCCGAGCCTTCGGCGCGGGCGGTGGCCGGCGGCTTGAGGAAGGCATCGTCGGCGGCCAGCAATCCGAAATGTTCGATCGCTTCCAGAATGCCGCCGCACCCCGGCGCTGTGGCGTGGTAGGTGTTATTCAGCGCAGCGGTGGCTTCAGTCAACGCCGGCTCGGATTCGCCCACGCACACGCCGCGGAAACCAGAGGTGTACATCGACAGGTCGTTGAGGGTGTCGCCGGCCACCAGAATGCGCTCGCGAGGCAGGTCCAGCAGGCGCGCGAGCGCGGCCAGTGTGCGCCCCTTGTCGGTGTCCGGCGGCAGGATGTCCAGGTAGCGGTCGGCCGAGTACAGCACATCGCAGCCCAGCGCCTGCGCGGCGGCCTGGATCTGGCTGCGTAATGGAGCCAGCGTGGCCGGGTCGCAGAAATACGAACAGCGCCGCTCCTGCGGCACGTCCTGGCGCTGCAGCGCGGTGAACGGGCGCATCGCGGCGGCCACGACCTGCTCGCCGGGCCAGTGTGCGTCGATCATCGACTGCAGTGGCTGCAAGGGTTGCAAGGTGCGGCCATCGACCACGGTTGCGCCAACGTCGCAGACCACGTAATCGGGGCGGGGAATGGCGGGATCGGAGAGCAGCGGCATCACCGCTTCCAGGCCGCGGCCGGTAATGAAGATCAGCGCGATATCGGGGTGCTGGTCGACCAGCCGGTACAGGCGGTGACGCGCGGCGGCGTCGCCGGCGAGAAAGGTGCCATCCAGATCGGTGGCCAGAATCAATTGCGGGGCCGAAGCGGCCGGGGTGTTGCGGGTTAATGAGGGATTGGCGGCTGTGGATACAGTCAATGCACTTCCTTATTGGAGTTGAAAGAAGAGGGGGTGTCAGGCGCAGGTTCGGCGTCGGTTTCCGGCATCAGTTCCAGCGCGGCCGGCGTGGTGCGCAGCATCGGACGGAACAGCACCGGGTGCGTGCGCAGGCGCGAGAAACTGAGCAGGCGCGCGGTGGCGAACAATGCCAGCAGCATCAGCGCCACCGCGAAGTACAGCGGTAATGCCGCCGGCCCGAACCGCTGCATGGCCACGCCGGCGATGGCCGGGCCCAATGCCGCACCGACGCCATGCACCAGCAGCAGGCTGGAGCAGCCCGACAGCAGGTCCTCGCGCGGCAGGTAGTCCAGCATGTGCGCCACCGCGAATGGATACAGCGAGAATGCCAGCCCGCCGTACACGAAGATCAGCCCGAACAGCAGGTGGGTCTGCATCTGGATCATCGGCAGCGACATCACCACTGCCAGTCCCGCAGCCACCAGGCTCAGCGCGACCAGCCCGGTGCGGCGGTCATGGCCGTCGCTGATTCGTCCCAGCGGCCATTGCAGCAGCGCGCCGCCGGCGATGGCGGTCAGCATGAAACGGGCCACGCCATCCTCGTCCCGCCCGACCTGGCCGGCATAGACCGGCAGCAGGCCCCA
>JAEXNZ010000203.1 GCA_023439425.1 Pseudomonadota bacterium | reverse complement strand
CTTGCCGACACGGTCGCGGGCCAGCCACAGGCACTGCTCCTGGCGGTCCCACAGCGCGATGGCGAACATGCCGTTGGCCCGCTGCAGGGTTTCGTCCACGCCCCAGGCCACGAACGCGGCCAGCAGCACTTCAGTGTCCGAATGGCCGCGGAAGCTGTGGCCCAGCACTTCCAGCTCGGCGCGCAGCGCGGCGAAGTTGTAGACCTCACCGTTGTAGGCAAGCACATACCTCCCGTCGACCGACGCCATCGGCTGATGACCCAGCGGCGACAGGTCCAGGATGCTCAGCCGACGATGCGCCAGGGCGATGCCGGCGCTGGCATCGGCCCAGACCCCGCGATCATCCGGTCCGCGGTGCAGCAGGGCATCGCCCATCTGCCCCGCCCGGTGTTCCAGCGCGGCCTGTTCCGTTCCCGGGGCCGCCAACAACATGCCTGCCAATCCACACATCAGTCAGTGTTCCTGCGCCAACACCCGCGCGGCGCTTACCAGTGCATTGTCGCTTGGAAGCACGCACATTGCTGCCCCTGCCAGTGGGGTATAGGTGTCGGCCCCGCTGACCCGCTGCAGCGGCAGGTGGCCCAGGCCGGCCTCGACCAGCGCGCTGATCACCCCCTCGCCCACCCCGGCGCTATGCCGGCCCTCGTCCACCACCAGCACCCGCCGTGCGTCGGCGGCTTGTGCCGCAATGAAACCGGCGTTGAGCGGCACCAGCCAGCGCAGGTCCACCACCCGCACCTGCCAGCCGTGTTCCTGTTCGATGCGTGCCGCAGCGCGCAGGCTCATCGGCACGCCGTTGCCATAGGTAAAGATCACCAGGTCGCTGGCTTCGGGCTGGTACACCCGGCCCTCGCCCAGCACCAGCGCCTGGTCCGGCGGCGGGTATGGGAACAGCCACTGGCCATCGCCCGGCGCATGCAGGTCCTTGGTCATGTACAACGCAATCGGCTCCAGGAACACCGCGACGCGCCCATCCACCTGCGCCAACGCGGCCAGAGTGCGCAGCATCATCGCCGCATCATCACCGCGCGACGGGCAACCGACCACCAGCCCGGGGATGTCGCGCAGCGCGGCAATCGAGTTGTCGTTGTGGAAGTGCCCGCCGAAGCCCTTCTGGTACCCCAGCCCGGCAATGCGCACCAGCATTGGATTGCGATACTGGTTGTTGGAGAAGAACTGCAGCGAACAGGCCTCACCGCGCAGCTGGTCGGCCGCGTTGTGCAGATAGGCCAGGTACTGGATCTCCGGAACCGGCAGCATGCCCAGGTTGGCCAGCCCCTGCGCCATGCCCAGGATCATCGTTTCATCCAGCAGCGTGTTGAACACGCGGCGCGGGCCGAACGCCTTCAGCAGGCCCTTGCTCACTGTGTATACCCCACCCTTCTGCGCCACGTCCTCACCGAACAGAAGCGCGGCGGGATACTTGCACAGCAGGTCGTGCAGGGCCTGGTTGATCTGCACGGCGAGGTGGCGCGGCGGCTGCAGTTCGGGCAACAGCGCTGCACCGCCGAAGGCCTGCTCACGCTCCTCGAGCGGTGCCGGGCGTGTTGCCTCGGCATGTACGGCGGCCGGGGTGTACGGTGCCAACGGCGCGATGATCTCCTCCAGCGTGTCCAGCTTGGGACGGCCGTCAGCGGCTTCGGCGGCGGCAAAACAGCGCACGCGGATCGCCTCGTAACGCTCCAGAAGGCCGTCGGCGCTGAGCCAGCCCGACTGCAGCGCGATCTGCGCGGAGCGCAGCAATGGATCGGTGGCTTCCGCCGCGCACAGTTCTGCCAGCGGTCGCCACTCGATCTCGAAATCGGTCCCGGCATGGCCCATCAAGCGTGTGGTGCGCAGATGCAGGAAGGTCGGGCGGCGGGTGTAGCGGCAGTGCTCCAGCGCGCGCTCGACCTGGGCGTGGCCCTCGGCCAGATCCAGGCCATCAGCGTGGAAGTAATCCAGGCCCGGGCGGTGGCGGAAGCTGTCGGCGTTCCAACCGGTGGGGGTTTTCACCGAGATGCCGATGCCGTTGTCCTCACACACGAACAGAATCGGCGCGGGTAACCGCTGGTAGGCCGCCCAGGCAGCGGTGTTGAACGCGGTTTGTGCGGTGGCGTGGTTGGCCGAGGCGTCGCCGAACGAACAGATCACCACGCTGTCTTCGGGGATCGGCAGCGCGTGGCCGATGCGGCGTGCGCTTTCGATCGCCAGCGCGGTGCCCAGCGCCTTGGGCAGGTGCGAGGCGATGGTCGAGGTCTGCGGCAGTACCCACAGCGGCTTGCTGCCCCAGACCTTGTGCCGTCCCCCGCTGGCGGGATCGTCACGACTGGCGGCGAATGACAGCGCCGAATCCATGACCGGATCCATGCCCGGCAGCTTGCGGAAGCGCTCGGCCATGAACGCTCCCGAGCGATAGTGCAGGAACGCCGGATCGGTGTGCCGGGCCGCGCGCGCGACCAGCGCATTGCCCTCGTGCCCGGACGAACCGATGGTGTAGAAGACTTTGTTCTGCACCCGCAGCACCCGCGCCATCAGGTCCAGATGGCGGCTGATCAGCTGCGACTCGAACAGGGCGTCAAAGCCCGCCGCGTCCAGCGTGCTGCCCGGCAGAATCGGTTCGTGGGGTGCCGGGCGGGGAGTCGGCTGCCCCTGCCAGTAGCGGACGAACTCGATGAAATTGGTGTCGCAGATTTCAGCGCGGTTGAGGCCCTTCATGCGGGCCGGAATCGGATCGGGAACCACGGCAAACATCCATCACCCTCCGTGACGTGTTGCGGACGTAGACGACCTTTCGCCGCATCAGGCCATAGTGGATTCGGGTTTGCCAAGAGCAGGCGCAACAAAAAAGGCCGGGGGCGTTTGCCCCCGGCCTTTTTTTCAAACCATCAGTTCGATACCGCAGCGGTCTGCGTGACCAGCTGGCCATCCACCACCGGCAGGCGGTCGCTGGCCGGCTTGTTGTCCATCTTCACGGTCTTTTCGACACCGTCGTAGCGGTAGGTCACGTTGTAACCGGTGACCGCATCGGTGGTGCCCATGGCAATGCGGGTGCCCGGCTTGCTGGCCATGCGCATGCTGCCGGTGGTGCCATCTTCATTGCGGTAGGTCACGTTGTAACCGGTGACCTTGGTCGATTCAGACGTGGCGGTTTCGGTGTGGCACTGGCGCTCGGTGCGGTTGACCACGCGACCACCGACGTGACGCTTGTCGACCTGGTTGCCGATCAGGCCACCGGCCACGGCACCGGCTGCGGTGGCGGCCTTCTTACCGTTGCCGCCGCCAACCTGGTTGCCGAGCAGGCCACCGATGACCGCACCGGCCACGGTGCCGCCGACATTGCCGTCGCGCTCAGGCAGGCGCTCCTGCACCACCACGTCCTGGCAGACCTCATGCGGGGTCTGGGTGGTGGAGGTTTCGCGGACCGGCTCGGTGCCGATCACAGTGGCGTAGGCCTTTTCTTTCCTGGTCAGCGGATCGACCTTGACCACGTCGGCATATTCCAGCCCGCGCGGCGCGTCCACCGGCACCGCGTCAGAGGCGGCACCGTCATTGGCCAGCGGCGTGGTATCCAGGGTCGGTCGGGTCTGCGCGGCGGTCACCGGGTCCGCGGAGTTGCCGCTCTTCATGAAGGCAGCGGTGGCGATGCCACCGACCAGCAGGGCACCTGCAGCGACCAGAGCAGTAGTAGTTGTGCTTTTCATTTCCGACTCCCTGCGGACGATCCGCAACGTTCTTGGTGAGGATTCCAGCATGCAACACCTGAACGGAATCTCCACATGACGCTTACAGCCGCATCGCCCATTCAGGTTCTGTCATTCTACGGCGCGTGATAGCGTTTACAGCATTACTGGAGGACTCCGCGATGCCCAATCCCCTGCTGCTTCCGATCGTCAACTGGGCGCGTCGGCTGCGCTACCCCACCCTGTTCAAGATCACCGCCGCGCTGTTCGCGCTGACCTTGTTCATTCCTGACCCGGTGCCGTTCGTGGACGAGATCCTGTTCGCGCTGGGCACCTTGCTGCTGGCCAACTGGAAGCGGCGCAGCGACGACCTGCCGCCCACCCTGCCGACGCCGCCGCGCGCGTGATCCTGTTCGACAGCCACTGCCATCTGGATGCGGATGAGTTCGATGCTGACCGCGCCGAGGTGATTGCGCGCGCGCAGGCGGCGGGCGTGCGTGCGCAGGTGCTGCCGGCGGTGACCGCTGCGAGCTGGCCCAAGCTGCGCGACACCTGCAAGCTGGCCGACGGCTTGTACCCCGCGTATGGCCTGCATCCGATGTTTCTCGACCAGCACCGTCCGGAGCATCTTGAACAGCTGCGCGAGTGGATCGCCCGCGAACGACCCTGCGCGGTTGGCGAATGCGGGCTGGATTTCTTCGTGGAGGGGCTGGACGTCGAACAGCAGCAGTTCTACTTCGTCGAACAGTTGAAGATCGCGCGCGAGTTCAACCTACCGGTGATCGTGCATGCGCGGCGCGCGGTGGATGCGGTGATTGCCGCGATCAAGCAGGTGGGTGGGCTGCGGGGCGTGGTGCACAGTTTTCCGGGCAGTCCCGAGCAGGCTGATCAGTTGCACAAGCTGGGCTTTCTGCTCGGCCTGGGTGGACCGATTACCTATGACCGTGCGCAGCGGCTGCGACGACTGGTGGCGCAGATGCCGTTGGAGCAACTGCTGCTGGAAACCGATGCACCGGACCAGCCGGATGCCGGCATTCGCGGGGAACGGAATGAGCCGGCACGGTTGGCGGTGATTGTGGAGACCGTGGCGGCACTGCGCAGGGAGCCGGCGGAGGTGATTGCGGCACAGACCACTGCCAACGCCAAGCAGCTTTTCGCCATCCCGTAGAGCCACGCCCTGCGTGGCTG
>JAEXNZ010000448.1 GCA_023439425.1 Pseudomonadota bacterium | reverse complement strand
TTGCCGGCCAGCTCAGCAGCGGCGAAGTGCGGGTGAATGACATTGCCAATGTGGCGACGTCGTTCCCGGATTTTGATGGGTTGGCGACCGGTGCAGGGTTCGGTTTGGCGGTGGCGTAAAAGAAACGGGGCCATCGGCCCCGTTTTTTCATTACGACGGTCTACCACGCTCATTTAGCGCTGCGTACGGAAATCCACCGGTACGCGCACCACGCTGGCCACGGCACGACCGTTCTGCATGGCCGGCTCGAACTTCCAGTCACGCACGGTGCTCAGCACTGCACGATCCAGATCGCGGTCACGCGAACCGGTGCGCTGCACGATGCTGGCGTCGGTCACCTGGCCGCGCGTATCCACGTTCAGGCTGGCCACCACGCTGCCTTCCGAACCGTTACGCAGCGCACTGGCCGGATAATCCGGCTTGGCATTGCTGGCCAGCGGACGCGCGTCACGGTTGCGCACGGCGGTCACTTCACGACGCTCACTGGTGGCCGGTGCGGCCTGGCGCTGTGCGGCCGGGGCCGGCGTGGTGGCGACCGGGGTCTCGGTGGCCGGCAGCATGCGCTGGCCGACCGGTGCGGTCATCGTGTCCGTGGGGTTGGCATAGCGCAGCCACACCAGGGCAGCGGCAAACATCGCCACAATCAGCGCCATCCACAGCCAAGGGGAAGCGCGGCGGCGCGACGGATCATCGGTGATGTCGCGCTGCTGCTGCGGCGAGCTGTGCATGTCGTGGGCATGGGTAACACTCATGGCGGACTCCTCGTGTCGAGTTGACGTCCGCAGTCTTGCCCGGTTGCAGTTGCGTGAGTGTCACCACGACGTCAACGCGGCGACTGCATTCCCGGTGAGGTTCAGCTAGATGAGCCGCGCCTGCACATGGGCATGACGCGGCGATGAATCATTGCGCTTTGAAATCAAACGGCACTTCAATGCTGCCCGGCACCGCTTGGCCATTGCTCTGCGCTGGCATGAAGCGCCAGCGGCGCACCGCATCAACGGCGGCGCGGTCGAGATCGCGCGAACCACTGCGCTGCACGATGGTGGCGTTGAACGGCATGCCGGTCGCGTCCACATCCACGCGCACCACCACGCTGCCGCTGTCGCCACGGCGCAGGGCCGCGGGCGGGTAGGTCGGCGGCGGTGACTGGTCGGCGATCGGCTGCGGACGGTCGCCCGCCGCCATGGGCTGCGGTGCGCTGGTCTCGGGCAGCGGGGCGGGGGCTTCGGCCGGCGGTGGGGGCGCGGTTTCCCCCAGCTGCGGCTTTTCTTCCTCGGCCGGCAGGGGCTTGGCATCCGGCATGTCGCTGGAACCGGCGGCGGCAGCCAAAGGCTCGGGCAGGGGCTCCACCTCGGCCACCTGCTGCGGGGTCGGGGTCGGGCCAGCGGTGTAGAAGTCCTTCTTGCGGTTGCCGGCCCACACCGCCACGAACAGCAGAATGCCCACGCCAAAGGCGATGGCGGCGATCTTCAGGCTGTGGGGGGGCAGGTGCAGGGTCAGGGTCTTGCCAGAGGAGGAACGGGACGCAGACATGGGCCATACCGGTGTGAACACCCCGATTCTGCCACGCCGGATATGAACCGGGCGGCAGAAAAGTGCATAACAGGCGATAATCCCCCTCCACACCCGTACTTAGTCGACCGCCATGCTTGATCCAGCCCTGCTGCGCCAGAACCCCGCCGACCTCGCCGACCGCCTGCGCTCCTCGCGCGGCTTCGAGCTGGACGTGTCCGGGCTGGCGTCTCTGGAGGCCGACCGCAAGCGCATCCAGGTGCGCACCCAGGAACTGCAGAGCCTGCGCAACAGCCGCTCCAAGGCCATCGGCCAGGCCAAGGCCAAGGGCGAAGACGTCTCGGCCATCATGGCCGAGGTCGCCGCCTTTGCCGATGAGCTGAAGGCCTCGGAAGTGGCCCTGGACGAGCTGCGCGAGAAGATCGAAGCCATCGCCATGGGCATTCCCAACGTGCCGTCTGATGACGTGCCGCTGGGAAAGGATGAAAGCGAGAACGTCGAGCAGCACCGCTGGGGCACCCCGCGTACGTTCGATTTCCAGGTGCTGGACCACGTAGAGCTCGGTGCGCGCCATCAGCGCCTGGATGCCGAAGCCGGTGCCAAGCTGTCCGGCTCGCGCTTCACCGTGCTGCGTGGCCCCATCGCCCGCCTGCACCGTGCGCTGGCCCAGTTCATGCTGGACCTGCACACCGGTGAACACGGTTTCGATGAAACCAACGTGCCGGTGCTGGTCAATCCGGAATCGTTGCGCGGTACCGGCCAGCTGCCGAAGTTCGAGGACGACCTGTTCAAGACCGCCGTGGGTGAATCGCCGCGTTACCTGATTCCGACCTCGGAAGTGTCGCTGACCAATATCGTGCGCGACGAAATCGTCGATGCCGAAAACCTGCCGCAGCGCATGACCGCCCATTCGCTGTGCTTCCGTGCCGAAGCCGGCAGCGGTGGTCGCGACGTGCGCGGCATGATCCGCCAGCACCAGTTCGAGAAGGTGGAACTGGTCACCGTGTGCGCCCCCGCCGACAGCGAGGCCGAACACCAGCGCATGACCCGCGCCGCCGAAGTGGTGCTGGAAAAGCTGGGCCTGCCATACCGCAAGGTGCTGCTGTGCACCGGCGACATGGGCTTCTCGGCAATCAAGACCTACGACCTGGAAGTGTGGCTGCCCTCGCAGGACACCTACCGCGAAATCTCGTCTTGCTCCAACTGCGGCGACTTCCAGGCCCGCCGCATGCAGGCACGTTGGCGCAACCCGGAAACCGGCAAGCCGGAGCTGATGCACACGCTCAATGGTTCGGGCGTGGCGGTAGGCCGCGCGATGATTGCGGTGATGGAGAATTATCAGAATGCGGATGGCAGCATTACCGTGCCGGATGTGTTGAAGCCTTACATGGGCGGCTTGGGCACCATCGCGTAACGCGGAATGTATCGACCCGGGTAACGCGGTAGGTACCGACCGTTGGTCGGTACGCAAAGAAACGGCCCCGCCAAAAGCGGGGCCGCAGGGTGGGCCGGAAGGGGGAGGGGAGTTCCGGCCCCGGCAGGGCGTCCGACGAGGACCAACGCCTGCCGTGGGGAGACGTCAGGCCTCAGCCACTTCTGCAAACTCGGCCGCCGGCAGGCTCGCCAGCGCAGCGGCAATCGCGTCCTCGCGGTGCTTCGGCGAATAGGCAATGCCTTCAGCGCGAACAAATTCCACGTCGTTGATGCCCATGAACGCGAACACTTGGCGCAGGAAGGGCTCCTGGAAATCCGCCGGCGAATCGGTATAGATGCCGCCACGTGCGCTGGCGATGATCACCCGCTTGCCACCGGCCAGGCCCACCGGGCCGTTCTCGGTGTACTTGAAGGTGCGCCCGGCCACCGCTACGCGGTCAATCCAGGCCTTCAGCGTCGAAGGAATGCTGAAGTTGTACATCGGTGCGCCGATAACGATCACGTCCGCAGCCAGGAACTGCTGCATGATGACTTCGGCTTCAGTTGCCTCGGCCGCATCCGCCTGGGCCAGCGAGCGGCTGGTCAGGTGCGGGATCGGGTTCTGGTCCAGGTCGCGGTAGGTCACATCCAGTGTTTCGACCGTCTCATTGAATCGTGCGACAACAGCCGACGACAGCTGACGGGAAACCGAGTTGTCGCCAAGGACGCTGGCGTCGAGGTGCAGAAGCTTCATGGCAGTTACCTATATTCTGGAAGGAGGCGGTCTTGCCGCCGACGGAGAGAACGATAGGTTGTTGCCAATTTGGAATAAAGGTGGTTGAATGCCACGTATTGTTCTATGAGTGGAACTGCCGTCATGCACGACCTGAACGACCTCTATTACTTTGCCATGGTGGTGGACCACGGCGGCTTTGCCGCTGCCGAACGCGCCCTGGGCATCCCGAAGTCACGTCTGAGCCGCCGTATCAGCCAGCTGGAAACTGATCTGGGCGTACGCCTGCTGCAGCGCTCCACGCGCCGCTTCGCGGTTACCGACGTGGGCACCAGCGTGCACCGCCACGCCCAGACCATGCTGGCCGAAGCCCAGGCCGCGCGCGAGGTGGTCGACCGCCTCAGCGCCGAGCCGCGCGGCGTGGTCCGTGCCAGCGTGCCGGTGTCGCTGGCGCAGATGCAGTTACCCAAGCTGCTGCCGAAGTTCCTCGCCCAGTACCCCAAGGTGCGGCTGCAATTGAACATCAGCAACCGCCGCGTCGACATCATCAATGAAGGTTACGACGTTGCCCTGCGCGTGCGTTCGCGCCTGGATGACGACGGCAGCCTGGTGATGCGCAGCTTCGGCCAGGTGCAGGAACTGCTGGTCGCCAGCCCCAAATACCTCGACCGCGCCGGCCGACCCAAGGACCCGGATGAACTGGCCAACCACGTCACCCTGAGCATCAGCGAAGACGAAGCCCGTCAGCGCTGGGAACTGCACGGCCCCGAAGGTGCAGTGCGCCGCGTGGACCTGCAGCCGCGTGTGGCCGGCTTCGACTTCCCGCTGCTGCAGAGCATGGTCAAGGACGGCTTCGGCATCACCATGCTGCCGGAAACCGTCTGCGCCGAAGCCGTGCGCAACGGCGAGCTGGAAGTGGTGCTGCCCGACTGGTCGCTGCCGCAGGGCATCTGCCACGCCGTGTTCGCCTCGCGCCGCGGCCTGCTGCCGGCGGTGCGGGTGTTCATCGACTTCCTGGCCGAGCACCTGCCGCCCCAGTTGGAGGCCTCGCGCCTGGACTGCGGTGGGGCCTGCGAGCGGGCCAAGGAGAAGATCAAGGCCAGCGCCCTGGGCGCTCTGGCGGTGGATGCAGGCTGATTACGCCACCGGGGCGCGCAAAGTTGCCCCGGAAATGCGAGAATGCCCGCCCGAACGGAGAGATGGCCGAGCGGTTTAAGGCACCGGTCTTGAAAACCGGCGAAGGGTCAAACCTTCCGTGGGTTCGAATCCCACTCTCTCCGCCAATCGAGCTTAAGTCCTTGATTTTTAATTAAAATCAATGGTTTTTGCGGATTGGAAAGCAGGAAGCATGCAGAGGAAGCACTCGCATGCGTATCCCCCATCATTTGAGCCGGTCTTCCACCGGCCGCTGGTCGTTCGTCCAGCGTGTCCCTGTCGATCTTCAAGCCGTGCTGGATTGCCGGCTCATCAAGCGGACTCTCAAGACCAAAGACCTCGCCCAGGCGCACGTCCGTGCAGTCGTGCTTGGGGCGGGGTATGCTTGTATGTTCCTCCCGGCTCCTACGCGGTATGTAGGAGCCAGGGTGGAGGGACCGTCAACATGATATCTGCGGATAGCAGCCGACAGACGAGCCGAGCG
>JAEXNZ010000201.1 GCA_023439425.1 Pseudomonadota bacterium | reverse complement strand
CGGCCATATCGGCGACGGCAACCTGCACATCAACGTGCTCAAGCCCGATGGCACCGGCGATGCCGAGTTCCTGCAGCAGTGCGAGCACGTGACCAAACTGCTGGCGCAGGTGCTGAAAGACTTCGATGGCAGCATTTCCGCCGAACATGGGATCGGATTGGTCAAGAAAGGCTATCTGGACAGCACCCGTGGTCCGGCCGAAATCGCCCTGATGAAGGCGGTCAAACGCACGTTTGATCCCCAAGGTTTGCTGAATCCCGGCAAGGTTTTTGACCTGTAGGACGCGACAGTGCTTCACGCACCCGATACGCTCTGTGCTTTCCCGCCTGAATGACACCCTGATGATGCGTCCGATTCTTGTTGTTGCCGTGCTTGCTCTGTCGCTGCCGCTGTCGGCCCTGGCTTCCAGCTTCGCCGGCTCGTCGGCCGGTTCTGCATCCGGTGCCTCGTCGGCCGGCTCGTCCAGTTCCGATGACGACAAGGTGGTGCTGGACGCGCGCGAAGACGCGGCCGCATTCGTGGCCAGCGACGGTGCCATCCGCGGTGCCCGCCTGGAAGCGGCGCTGCTGCACCTGCGCGAGCGTGATGCCGCCCAGCGCGAGGCCAGCGACATGGCCCTGGCGCGGACCCTGCTGGCCCGCTGATGCGCTTACGCCGCTGGGCCCTGCGCCAGTGCGCGGCGGTCCTCGCGGCGTCGTTGGCCGTCCCCGCCGCCCACGCCGCGCTGCAGCTGGAGTTGCAGCCGGCGGGTTTGACTGCCGCCGAACAGGCTGCGGCCGCACAGGCACTGGCGGCTGCGCCGGATCTGTTGCCGGCCGGCTGGCAGGCCCGTTTCCACGCACCGGTGCCGGTGCGCTGGTCCGATCGACTTCCTGACGGCGTACACGGCCGGGCCCGGGGCAGGACGATCACCCTCAGGCGCGCCCTGTTGAACGACGTGCAATCGGGGCAGCCGTTGCCGCGTCCGCTGCAGGCGGCGCTGATCCATGAACTGACCCATGTGCTGGACCGCGCTGCCGACGGCGGCTGGTCCAGCACCGCGCGCTGGCGCGACCTCGCCGGCTGGCAGAAGCGACCGTGGCGCATGGGGCGCGGTGCCAATGCGTTCAGCGCGCGCAGCCCGGATGCCTACGAGCGGCACAGCCCGGCCGAGTTTCTGGCGGTCAATGCCGAGCACTATCTGCTGGATGCTGACTACGCCTGCCGTCGCCCGGCGCTGGCCGCATGGTTTGCCGAACACATCGGGCAGCGCGACACCTCCGCGCCCGGGTGCGACGCACGTCTGCCCCTGGTGCAGGCCGGCGAGGTCAGTGGCCAGGCCTCGTTGCTGGAACTGGACCCTTTGCGCGTCTACGCGGTGGAGTACCTGCTGGCCGAGGGCAATGATGCACTGATGAGTCGCTGGGGCCACAGCATGCTGCCGCTGGTGATCTGCGCGCCCGGGCGGCCGCGCGGGCCGGCCTGTCGCATGGATCTGGCGCATCCTCGTGTGCTGTCGTTCCGCGCCTTCGTCGGCGATGTGCAGATTTCCAGCTGGGCCGGGTTGACCGGTGCCTATCCGTCGCGGCTGTTCTTGCTGCCGCTGAACCAGGTGATCAATGAGTACACCCAGGTCGAGCTGCGCGGGCTGTCGTCGATTCCGCTCCAGTTGAATGACGAGGAGATCGCCGCGCTGCTGGAACGGGTCGCGCAGGTGCACTGGAGCTACGACGGCCGCTACCGCTTCATCAGCAACAACTGCGCGGTGGAGACCGGCAAACTGCTGCAGGAAGGCGTGCCGCGGCTGGGCGAGGAAGGGTTGAACCGGATCACCCCGCGCGGCCTGCTGTCGCGGCTGCAGCGGCAGGGCGTTGCGGATGCGTCCGTGCTGGATGACCGCCGTGAGGCGACTCGTCAGGGCCATTACTTCGCTTCCGCGCAGGCGCATTACCAGCAGCTGTTTGAGGTCGTGCAGGCCGAGCTGGCGGTGCCGGCAGCCGATGTCACCGCGTGGCTGCAACTGCCTGCCGCGCAACGCGCACTCTGGGTAGAGCAGGGCGGGCTGCGTGCGACCTCGGCGATGCTGTTGCTTGAACAGGCCGCACGTAATCGCGAAGAGCTGCGTGCGCGTTCGGGATTGAAGCGCGCGCTCAGCGATCCGCGCGGTGGGGTGGATGCCGCGCATGGGGCGTTGATGACCCTGCTGGATGATGCCGGTCAGCTGGTGAGTCCGGCCGGGTTGTTGCCGCCGGGTGGGTATGGCATACCGGTGGGCGATGAACGCGCGGCGGCGGAGGTTGCGACGGCGCGGCTGAGTGCGCGAGGTGTAAGCGGGTGGGAGGCGTTGCAGGTGGAGCTGCGGGGGCGGTTGCCTGTGGGTCAGCAGAAGGAGTTGCAGACGATCGAAGAGAGTCTGCAACGGTTGGGTGCACGGATGCGGCGGTTGGCGCGCGATTGAGGTCCGCGAAGCCACGCAGGGCGTGGCTCTACGTTGTGCTAATCCACGCTTCACAGGCTCCGCAATACGATGATGTGCTGACGTAACGGATCGGCAAGGAGTCGAACATGCGCATTTCCCCCTGGATTCTCAGCGCCGCGATCACCGCAAGCCTGGCCGCCTGCCAGCCCGCCGCGCAGGACGCCAACACCGGTGCCGCCGAAGTCGCACCACCTGCTGGTGCCGCCACCAGTGACGAACGCACCTATGCCTTCCAGTGCGGCGACGTCGCCGTGCAGGCCACCTACCGCGGCCAGGATTCGGCCACCGTGGTAGTCGGCGGACGCACCTTCGTGATGTCCTCTGAAACGGCCGCCTCGGGCGCGAAGTACGGCGATGGCCAGGGCAATGTGTTCTGGACCAAGGGCACCACTGAAGGCACCTTGACCCTCGCCGGCGAGCCCGACCGCAGCTGCACCGGTTCCGGCACGGAAGGGGAAGCGGCACCGGCGGCTACCACGCCGACAGCCTCTACGGCGGCGTTCCGCGCGACCGGCAATGAGCCCGGCTGGCTCGCGCAGGTCAGCGACGGCGAAGCACCGCGCCTGCATGTCGAGACCGACTATGGCGAGAAGAAGTATGAGATAGCAGCACCGACGCAGGGTCAGGATGGCTGGTCAGGCAAGGCCGAAGATGGCACCGAGATCAAGCTGACGTTCCAGCGCACGGTGTGCGAGGACAACATGAGCGGAAAGGCGTTCGGGGCGACGGTGATGCTGACTGTGGGTGCGCGTCAGTATCACGGCTGTGGTGATTTCGCGGCCACCCCGTAGAGCCACGCCCTGCGTGGCTG
>JAEXNZ010000429.1 GCA_023439425.1 Pseudomonadota bacterium | reverse complement strand
AGTCAGGAACGCCCACACCGGGTCATGCTGGTTCGGCAGTTCGGTGATCAGGTACCAGCTGTACAGCACGCCGCCGACGCCGAAGAACACCAGCAGGCTCTTGCGGCCGATGATGTCCGACAACCAGCCGCCCACCGGCTGCAGCAGCATCAGGAAGGTCAGCACACCCAGGTTGATCAGCGTGCCGGTCATCACGTCGTTGCCGGCAAAGGCGCTCTGGATCATCTTCGGGCCATTCACCGAGTAGGTGTAGAAGGCCACGGTGCCGCCGGCGGTGATCAGGAAGCACAGCAGCAGCGGACGCCACTGGTTCACGAACAGCTCGCGCATGGAGCCGGAGGCCTTGGCCTTGCCTTCGCGCGCGGCTTCGATGGAGTCATGGCCCAGCGATTCGTCCATGGTCCGGCGCAGCCAGAACACCACGATTGCGGCCAGGCCGCCAATGCCGAACGCAATGCGCCAGCCCCAGGCCGAGATTTCCGGCTTGGCCCAGAAGATCAGCATGGTCAGCAGGGTCAGCTGTGCCAGCACGTGGCCGCCGACCAGGGTGACGTAGTGGAACGAGGACAGGAAGCCGCGACGGCCCGGAATGGCCGCTTCGGACATGTAGGTGGCCGAGGCCCCGTACTCGCCACCGGTGGCGAAGCCCTGCAGCAGGCGTGCGAACAGCAGGATCAATGCCGCCCAGCCGCCAATGGTTGCGGCGGTGGGGGTCAGCGCGATCAGGAACGAACAGGCAGCCATCATCGTCACCGACACGGTCAGCGCCAGGCGGCGGCCGTAACGGTCGGCAAAGCGGCCGAAGTACCACGCGCCGATCGGGCGCATCAGGAAGGTGGCGGCGAAGATCGCCCACACATAGATGGTGGAGTTCTTGTCTTCGGCCGAGAAGAACTGCGACTCGAAGTAGACCGCGAACACCGAGTACACATACACGTCGTACCACTCGACCAGGTTGCCGGCCGAGCCTTTCAGGGTGTTGGAAATCGAGCGTTTGAGCGCCGCCTTGTCATCAAGGGGCGTCGAAAGGGAGGGGGAGTGGCTCATGCGGAAAATCGTTCCTCGCGGTGAAGCGGTGGATCTGGAAAGCGTCGGGCCCAGGATAGGCACCTGCTTTTACCTTACCCCACGTGCATGAGCGGTGGACATTGCACCATGTGACTAGTCCAGCTGCGACAGCGGCCCTAGAATCGCCGTTCCCCCCGCCTGCTGGTCGTGCAATGGCCGTCCCCACCCCCGTTTCCGCCCCCGCGCCGCGTACCGGCATGGTGGTTTTGGCGTTGCTGCTGGTCTATGTGGTGTGGGGCTCCACCTACCTGGGCATCCGGCTGGCCCTGGAAGGGGGCGCGCTGCCGCTGACCACCGTGTCCGGAGCCCGTTTCATCGTTGCCGGCAGCCTGATGTACGCGGTGCTGCGCTGGCGCGGCATGGCCGCCCCGACCGGTCGCCAGTGGCGCAACCTGGTGTTCATGGGCCTGACCATGCTGGTGCTGGGCAACGGCATGGTGGTGCTGGCCGAGCGCACCGTCTCCTCCGGCCTGGCGGCCACCGCAGTGGCCTCGGTGCCGCTGTGGATGGCGCTGTTTGGCGCAATCCGGGGCGAACACGCCAGCAAGGGCGAATGGCTGGGCATCGCCATCGGCTTCCTCGGCGTGGTTTGGCTGAATGCGGGCAGCAGCCTCACCGCGTCACCGCAGGGGCTGATCCTGCTGCTGATCGCCCCGATCGGCTGGGCCTTCGGTTCGGTCAGCGCCCGCCGCCTGGACCTGCCGGCCCCGTTCATGACCGCCGCCGGGCAGATGCTCTGTGGTGGGGTGATGCTGGTCGCGCTCGGCCTGGCCACCGGCGAACGCCCCACCAGCTGGCCCAGCATGAATGGGCTGCTGGCGGTGGTGTATCTGTGCATGTTCGGCTCCATCGTCGCTTTCACCGCCTACGTGTGGCTGCTGCACAACGTGCGCCCGGCGCTGGCCGGCAGCTACGCCTACGTGAACCCGGTCATCGCCGTGCTGCTGGGGGCCTGGATCGGCCACGAGCGGTTCGGCGCGCACGATCTGCTGGCGATGGGCGTGATCCTGGCAGGCGTGGTGGTGCTGACCCTCGCCCGGACCCGCGCCAAGTGAGCGCGGGGGACGCGCAGGCGCTGCAGGAGCAGCGCCGGGGCCTGGCGATCACCGCCTTCACCTTCACCCTTTGGGGGCTGGTGCCGGTGTACTGGCACCTGCTCAAAGCGGTGCCCTCGCAGCAGATCATTGCCCACCGCATCATCGGGCGCACGGGGCTGGGGGTGGCCTGGCTGCTGCTCAGCAGCGGCCGCCGCTGGTGGAAAACCATTGCAGCGCAGCCTCGCGCGCTGCCCACGCTGGCGCTGAGCAGCCTGGCCATCGCCTTCAACTGGGGCCTGTACATCTGGGCGATCAACGCCGGTCACGTCATCGAAACCAGTCTGGGCTACTTCATCAACCCGCTGGTGAGCGTGCTGCTGGGCGTGCTGGTGCTGAAGGAACGGTTACGCGGCCTGCAATGGCTGGCGGTGGCCTGTGCCGCGGTCGGCGTGGCGTGGCTGACCGTGGATGCCGGCCGCCCGCCGTGGATCGCGCTCGGCCTGGCCTGCTCGTTCGGGCTGTATGGCCTGCTGCGCAAGCTGATCTCGGTGGACCCGGTGGCCGGCCTCGGCATCGAAAGCCTGTACCTGTTCCTGCCCGCGATCGGCTTTGCGATCTGGAGCGAAGGGGCCCACGGCGGGGCCTTCTTCAGCGGCTGGGGCTGGAAGAACGACCTGCTGCTGATCCTCGGCGGCGCGGTGACCGCCCTGCCGCTGATCGGCTTCGCCTACGGCGTGAAGCGCATTCCGCTGTCGCTGGTCGGTATCCTGCAGTACATCGCCCCCACCATCGGCCTGCTGCTGGGCGTGTTCTTCTTCCGCGAGCCCTTCGACACCGGCAAGGCCCTGGGCTTCGCTGCGATCTGGGTGGGCCTGCTGCTGTTCATCGGCGACAGCCTGTGGCGGACGCGGAAGGCGGCGACGCGCTGAGTCATCCCCATCCCACGAACGCTACCCGCACCCCCGCGTAGAGCCACGCCATGCGTGGCTGAAACCATCACCGTCCCGTAACCCTGACGCGATCTAACCACCGCCCGATCGAACCGGCCCTCCGCCGGCACGAATTTCATGCGGGATCTGACAGGTACATCCGCAATCGATTCTGTTTGAAATCGACCTTGCCTCCATAGCTGGCGGCCGACGCGGCAAGACGCTCAAATGCTGCCTGTCTAAAAGCAGGATCCAACACAACGCGCGCATCCAGAAGCCCAATCACAATGACGATGCCACGATTCCCGCCACTGAAGCCGCACCTGGCTCGAATCCGTACCGGGCCGCGTTCCCTCTCCATTATCAGCGATACCACCCCGGCGATAGACCGATACGCAGCCAACTGTAGTTGGAGCGACAACTGGCACGGGTCGCCCGTCAACTGATGCGCAGCGACGCGACCGCTGTCGCGCCATTCCTGAGCGATCCCACCGACCTGCAGCGCCAGATAAAGGCCGACGCAGCATTGCTGTCATCAGCAATGAAGGAGCGCGCAACCAAGGCGCGATAGACCGCATCTTGGCGGGTAGCATCCAGAGAATTGCAAGTGGGGTCAATGTCGTGATTGCCAGGAACTGACCAATTGAGTAACGCACCGCTAGAGTCGCGAAATCCTCTGATTCTGGCTCGGGCCACAGCGCGTGTATTGCGGCAACGTTGCCAAAACCGATAGTGATCGACGCCAGGACGGACTTTGGGAGGATCCAGCCATAGTCACCGTTGAGAATGTGCCGACGGTGAAGGTGAACCAGAAATGCGACAAGCGGGAACTGATAACACGAGCCCAGCAAGACCCAAGTCAAGCCGTACGCTTCGATCATTGGAACGCGAAGGCAGCCGAGATACACGTAGTCGCCCACCAACAGGTACGGCCACATCTCGCGGCGGCACACCAGAAGCGCCGCAACACGGACCCCAGCGGGCAGGAAGAACTGATCAAGCGACACCTGCCTCGCCGACCAGCATGCCGCAGCGTAGAGCACCGTAACCAGTAAGCCTTCCGGGAGCTCCAGTAGACGCGATTGAAGTCCCTTGGCCCACTTGCTGTCCGACATCCCAACGCTCCTTAGGTGGGCAGTTGTCGCAATCCGTCCGCGACGCCTGCCTGTTGCGAGGGCGCGAAAGTAGCGAGTGCGTTGTGGCGTCGCAATGGGGATTTTGCAATATCAGACAAAGTTCAAGCGGGCGGCTGAACTGAAGCGGTGCGTAGAGCCGGGCTTGCCCGGCTAACGTGGATTCCCGGCCGTTCGCAGCGGGGCAAGCCCCGCTCTACGGGGTTGCCGAGAAAGACCGTGATTGGCGCATTGGGCACGGTTTGCGGTAACGCAATGAATGCGTGGGCCGGCCAACGGCCGGCGCTACCGGGGCACTACGTGATTCGCGTTGGTGCGGCGACCTTCCCACATTTCGCTCCGTTCCGATGTTCGCCGTCGCCGCCGGCTGCTCCACTGCCAGAGCCCGCATGTGCGGGAGTTCAAGGAGCGGATGATGATGAGACACCTGCTGTGGCTTGCACTGGGACTGGCTGCGCTGCCCGCCCAGGCGAACGAACGACCGGAAGACCCGATTGCATGGAGCTGCTTCTACTGTAACGAAGAAGAACGCCAGGAGTTTGCGTTGCGCAAAGGCGAAGGGGGCCACTTTGTCTACACCGGCTTCAACTACGACCTTCTTTTCGCCTATCTAGTGACGCGCGTGGGAGACGAGTTGGTGGTGGAAAAGCGTTATCCCGCATCCTGGGTCAGCCAGCAGTTCAACGCGATGATCCTCCAATACCGACAGAGCAGTGGTGAGTTCTACTATGACTGGGGGCTGCTCCAGCTGGTTCCGCCCGGCTGGCCCGGCGAGACAAGCGACTCAGTGATGTGGGGACACCATGTGACCGACCTGCATCCACGACATGCCGAAGCTCGCGCGACGGTACAACGCGCGTTGAACGGCACCGCAATCTTCCGTCACATGAGAGCGGATGAATACGGCCGCGTGCTGCGCTTCGATTTCCAGCTGGATGGCACGATTCCGTACACCGCACGTCTGCGCAACGGCAGTACCGCACTGGGCTACATGGAGTTCTACTTCGACTATGAAACCCGGAACTGGGAGTACCTGGGGTCGAGAGATCTACGCCATCCGATCCAGGAATCGCCGGAAGACTTCCTGGCCGCAGATGGCGGCGCGCGTTCCTTCTATTACTCCAGGACGTTCCAGGATCCTGCGCCCTACTTCCTGCAGCGCGCCAAATGGGCCAACGTGAAAGTCCACGGTGAAATGCCCACTACACATAGAGACGTCCGCTTCGACTGCAGCCGCATGGACGGCGACATCCACTGCTTCGTGATCCACCTGTAAACAACACCCTGCAGCGCCCCGCCGGGCGCTGCAGGTCCCACACACAAACCTCAGGTTTCGCGCAGGGCGGTGGTGATCGGCAACCGTGCCGCACGCAGCGCCGGGAACAGCCCGCCGACCAAGCCAATGCCCAGCGCCCACTTCAGCCCGCTCCACAGCAGCTCGGGCGACACCTTGAACTGGAACACCACTTGGCTGAAATTGCTGCCGATGGTGCTGACGCTGTAGCCATTGAAGATGGCCCACGCGACCAGCCCGCCCAGCAACCCGCCAATCAGTGCCAGCAGCATGGTTTCCAGCATGATCGCGGTCACCACCGGCAGGCCACGGAAGCCGATGGCGCGCATGGTGGCGATCTCACGCGCCCGCGTGGCCACCGCCGCATACATGGTGTTGAGCGCACCAAACACCGCACCAAAGGCCATGATCGCGCCGATCACCGTGCCCAGCACGCTGATCAGCTTGGTCAGCCCGCCGCCCTGTTTGGCGTAGTAGGCCTTGGTGGTTTCCACGTCCAGCTTCAGTCGCGGGTCGGCCGCCACGGCGGCTTTGAACTGGTCAAACCCCGCCTTGCCATCGGTACGTACGCTGATCGACTGCCAGGCACCGCGCTGGTAGGTGGTGGCCAGGGTTTCGGCGTCGGTCCACAGTTCCGAGTCGTGCGAGTCGCCGGAGTTGAAGGCACCCACCACGGTCCACTGCTGGTTGCCCAGGGTCAGCGTCTGGCCCACGTCCAGCCCGCGGAACTGGCTCTGCGCGCCCTTGCCGACCACGATCTCGCGCAGGCCCGGCGTGAACTGGCGGCCCTCAGTCACCTTGACCTTGTCATGCACCAGCCAGCCCATCTCGCCCACGCCGCGGAACTGCGCGTTGACGTCGGTGCCATCGCCCTTGGACACCAGGTTGACCACCTGCGACAGCTCCGGCGAAATCATCGGCCGGCCCTGCGCATCCTTGCTGACGCCGGGCAGGGTGGACAGCAGCGGGGTCTGCTCGCGGGTGATCACCGAGTTGGTTTCCGCCTGTGAGCCGCCGCGCAGCACGATGGCAGTGGTGTCATCGCCGGTGCTGTTGAGGGTGGACTGGAAGCCCTGGCCCATCGCCAGCATCGCCACCAGCACGCCGACCACGCCGGCAATGCCGACCACCACCACCGAGGAGGCACCCCAGCGCTGCGGCAGGCTGGCCACGCCAATACGCGTTGCGGCCAACGCCAGCCGCCCACTGCGGGTCAGCAGCAGCCACAGCGCGAGCGCCACGGCCACGGCAAGCACGCCGGGCCAGGGCAGGGCGATCCACACGCCCAGTGCCACCGCCAGCAGCACGACCGTCAACGCATTCTTCAACCAGTGCTTGATCATGTCGATTCTCCTCAGCGGCCCGCCAGGGCGTCCACAATCTTCAGCCGCTTGGCGCGCAGCGCCGGCAGCAGGCCCACCACCACGCCAATGCCGATGATCAGCGCCACGCCCATCACCCAGGTCTGGGTGGGTACGTGCGGCGGCAGCAGTCCCTGGGTCTTCGGGGCGAGCGCCGGCAGGATCATCGCCGCCAGCCCCATGCCGATGGCACCGCCC
>JAEXNZ010000193.1 GCA_023439425.1 Pseudomonadota bacterium | reverse complement strand
CGACGGCCTCGACCTTTTCAATGGTCAGCTCACGGGTGTCCAGCACCAGCTGCTTGGCCGCTTTGTCCTTCCAGTCCAGCGTGTAGGTGGCGGTGCCACCGATCTGCTTGTTGTCGAAGTCCAGCTTCAGATCCAGCGCCAGGTCCTTGATGACGACCTTGTCCGGCTGGGCGTACGAGCTTTCGTCATGGTTGCGGTTTTCAGCTTTCACGGCGTTGGCAGCGGCAGGTTGGGCGGCGGGCGCGGCGGTGGGCGCGGCCGGCTCTTTCGAGCAGCCGGAAGCCAGCGCAACGGCCAGGGGAATCAACAGGAACGGGGATCGCATGAATCGGGACCGGTCTGGGTGAAACCGCCAGTTTACCCCTGTCGCAAGCTGAATACGGAGATAAGCCCCGCCGTCAATGCAGCGGGGCAAGCCCCGCTCTACGACGATTGCGGAATGCACCGTAGTGCCGGGCTTGCCCGGCACCGCATCAACCGCAGCGGGGCAAGCCCCGCTCTACGTTGGTTACACCTTGTAGCCGGAGTGGATCGAGACGATGCCGCCGGTCAGGTTCTTGTAATGGCAGCGGGCAAAGCCGGCCTCGCCCATCATGGTCTTGAGCTGTTCCTGCGGCGGGTGCTTGCGGATGCTCTCGGCCAGGTACTGGTAGCTGTCGGCGTCGCGCGCGAACAGCTGGCCCAGCTTGGGCAGGATCTTGAACGAGTGGAAGTCGTAGATCGGCTTGAACCAGTCAGCGGTGACTTCCGAGAACTCCAGCACCCGGGCCTGACCGCCCACCTTCAGCACGCGGTACATCTCGCGCAGGCCGGCATCCTTGTCGGTGACGTTGCGCAGGCCGAAGGCAATGGTGACCAGGTCGAAACTGTTGTCCGGGAACGGCAGCGCCTCGGCGTTGCACTGCACGTACTGCAGGCCCGATACCAGGCCGCGGTTGGTCAGGCGGTCGCGGCCGACCGACAGCATGCCGGCGTTGATGTCGCCCAGCACCACTTCGCCTTCGTCCCCTACTCGTTCCTTGATCAGCGCGGCGATATCGCCGGTGCCGCCGGCCAGGTCGAGCACGCGGTCGCCCGGCTTCACGTGCGCGGTGGCCACGTAGTAGCGCTTCCACGCACGGTGGATGCCCATGCTCATCAGGTCGTTCATCAGGTCGTAGTTGCGTGCGACCGAAGTGAACACTTCACCCACCAGCTTCTGCTTGTCCTTGGCGGCGACGTCGCGGAAGCCGAAATGGGTGGTGCCAGTCTTGTAGGGGGATTCGCTCATGGGCCGATTATCGCACTGCCGGGGCATTCGCGGCACCCGGGGCAGCCAACCCGGGCAGCGCCGCCTATCATGGCGGTCACTTTGGACAGGAACCGCCATGATCACCACCCCTGACTACGCCGCCCTGCTGCAGACCGCCATCGCCGAAGCCCGCCAGGGCCTGGCCGAAGGCGGCATTCCGATCGGCGCGGCGCTGTACCACAACGACGGTCGCCTGCTCGGCTGCGGCCACAACCGCCGCGTCCAGGAAGGCGACCCGTCGGTGCACGGCGAAACCGACGCCTTCCGCAAGGCCGGCCGTCAGCGTGGCTACCGCAATACCATCATGGTCACCACGCTGGCCCCGTGCTGGTACTGCAGCGGGCTGGTGCGCCAGTTCAACATCGGCACCGTGGTGGTCGGCGAGTCGGTCACCTTCCGCGGCGGCATCGACTGGCTGCGTGAGAACGGCGTGCAGGTGATCGACCTGCAGAACCAGGAATGCATCGACCTGCTGGGCGGATTCATCTCCGCGCATCCGGAAGTGTGGGACGAGGACATCGGCGAGTAAGCGTCGGCGTGCAGCTTGCGACATCTTGTCGCAGCTTGAGGCACGTAGTCATGAATCCTTCAGAGACGCGTAGTACCGCCGAATCACCGGGAAACAACGGCATTCCGCGTTGACGTCGCTGTGCAGACGGCGTCAACGCGATGTCGCCACGCGCGCTGCACATCGCCGTTACGTTGCATGCACTGATCGTTACGCATGCTTGGCACGCGCCCCTCTCCCTTTGCCGAATCGACGCGACCATGCCCTCAGTACCGTTTTCCGTTCCTGCCGTGATCAATGTGGATGCCGAAGTGAACTACTGGCGGCAGCGTCATGCCGACGGTCTCATGGGCGAGAAATCGTTCGGTCAGTACATCACGTGGATCAAATTCGCCTGCGACTCGCTGATCTCACACCCTCGGGACAGCGACAGTGAGCGTATGGAGGCCTTCCAGACGTTCTACGCGCTGCAGATCATGCCGCGTCTTACCGAGGCTGAGGCGAGCGCGTTTGTGGACCAGGTCTGGGACCACGTGTACATGAGCAGCCGCAGTGATCGCGCCGAACGTCCGCGTTTGGTTGCCGCCAGCGTCTGACGTCGGCTGCACGGGCTCTACACATTGCGCTGCTGAAGATGCCAGCCATTCTGGCCAGTGGTGCGAGCGATGAATCTGCGTGATCTGTTCAACACGGTGGCGAAGAGGGCCGCGCGGGCAACCGGGCGGCCGTGGACATTTCTGGCAGCCGTTGCCATCGTGGTGATCTGGGGCGTGACCGGCCCCGTATTCCAGTTCAACGACACCTGGCAGCTGGTGATCAATACCGGCACCACCATCATCACTTTCCTGATGGTGTTCCTGATCCAACACACCCAGAACGCCGATGCGGCCGCCGTGCAGATCAAGCTGGATGAGCTGATCCGCGCAGTGGCTGAGGCCAACAATGAGTTGCTGGATCTGGAAGAGCTGGATGAGGACCGGCTGGAGCAGATCCGCCGCGAGTATGAGCAGATGGCGCAGGCGGCGCGCACCGCGCTTGACCGCCGTAGAGCCACGCCCTGCGTGGCTGCAACGCCGGATGACCCATCGTAGCCACGCAGGGCGTGGCTC
>JAEXNZ010000191.1 GCA_023439425.1 Pseudomonadota bacterium | reverse complement strand
CCCCCCCCCCCCCCCCCCCCCCCCCCCCCCGGCTCTACGTATCCGATACGTCACGCATTCCGTGCAGGTCACCTCAGGTTCGTCACTTATCCCGCGTCGCGCCGCATCGTCAGTTGATGCTCATGCTGCCACTGTCATCCACACAGTGATTGGCGATGCAGGCATCCAGCGCGGTGGTGACCTCACCGCGATCGCGCACGGTGCAGGTGACCCAGGCCTTGTACTCGCCCTTGAAGGCCGCCGGGTGGTACTGCAGGAAGTGGCTGCTGCAGGTGTCCACCCGCACCGTGCCGCTGATCACGTCGGGCTCGGTGGTCTCGTAGCGCAACGTGCCTGCGGCGCTGAACTCCTGCCCCACGGGTGCGGAGCCGCGGGGTGCGTGGGCTTCCAGGAAGCCGGGCGGCTGGTCGGAACGGCCACCTTGGCGTACACAGCTCCAGGCAGAGATGGCGGTGAACGTCGTCTCGCCGCCGCGCGCCGGTGCCATGCGGCTTTCGGCGCACAGCGCGCGGTAATAGTCCTTCGTGGTCTGGCTCTGGTCTTCGTAGTCGAAGGAATAGGTGTTGCCATGTAGATGGCGAATGCGCTGCTCTACCTGGCGCATGACGCCGTTTGCATCGAGTTCTTCGGTGGTGCGCACCACGCGTTCTTTGCCTTCGGCGTCCAGCTCGATGCGATCGTGGTAGTAGCCGTCTGCGTGTTCGATCAGGGGCACGGGTGCGGACAGCAACAGTGCAAGGATGAAGCTCATGGGCGTACCTGCCTCGTGGGTGATGGAGGCGGGAGGTTGGCGGCGATGAGGGCCTGGAACTGTGCGGTGTGTTCCAGGATAGGCAGCATCAATGGTGATTTCGTATTTGTTGCACCGTGACGGTCCGCGGTGACACGCCATGCGTGTCTCCACGGTGCCAATCACAACTTCAAAATCATCCCCAACAGGAACAACCCCAACGGCAGCGAACTGAACACCGCCCCCGCCGTCCCCAGCCACGGCCAGCGCTCGCCGCGTACGCGCGAGCCCAGCCCCACGATCACGCCAAGAATGGACGCGCCCAGCACGCCGAGCGATATACCAGCGTTACTCAACAACCATTGCCCCACGTCCGGCGACGCCAGGCCTACCGCATAGGCCAGCGCGAACATCGCCGGGGCGACCAGGAAACTGCCGACGCCCAGCAGCGGCGCTCGGGTGCTGGAAGCGGAGGAAGGCGACGAAGGGGCAGGACGAGACATGGGGGGGCACAAGTGAACGAGTCAGCTGCCACCGTACACCATTGCCGGTTCTGCACATCGCCCACGCGTGGGGTGCGGCACTATGACGCGACGCCTGCCGTCAGGAGAACCGCCATGCGCGCCTTGCCCTGTCTGCTTCTACTCCCCTTGGCCCTGCTCGCCGGCTGCGACAAGCGCAATGGCGGCGATACCGTGTTCTCCGCCGATCCGATGCTGGGCTGCTACGCCACCCACCCGCGCAAGGCCGCCGACTTCCGCATCGACCAGGAACAAAGCCGTTACTACGTGTCCTTCAACCGCGACGAACAGTGGCAACGCGAATCTACCCCGCTGCAGGAAGCCAAGCGCGACGAGGTCGCCAGCTACTTCCCCAGCGATGCCGATCAGATCGACCGTGCCCTGGTGCGCAACAGTGGCGGCTTCGGACTCTTCCACCTGAAGCCCAACGCCACGCTGCGGGGCAAAGCAAAAGACAGCGACTACATGACCCTGGTGCTGATCGGAGCCGGGCCGGTGTTCCGCACCGGGTGCGATTGAGCCGGGCACCTCCACCCGAGGTGCCGCGCAACGGCGAGCCGCGGATATGCAGTTGACGCCAACGCATCAAGCGCGCCCAGCGGTGATGCCATCCCCTGTAAACAACCGTCATGCGCCATTCCGCCCACCCTGGCGGCGGTGGATGGAGCTGTAGCGCCACTGCGCCGGTTCGCGCACATGCCCGTGCAGCACCGGGCTGTGATGCACGCGGGCGATCTGCTGTTGCAGGTCGTGCGCATCGACGATGCGCTGTTGCGGAAAATCCGCCTGCCACAACGGCCGCGCGCAGCGGTCGCGACGCAGCAGCGCGCGCGGTGGCTGGCCGGGCAGTTGCCGATCGAACACCGCCTGGACCTGCCGCCAGCGGCCTTCGCCATCGTCGTCGCCCGGTGGCAGGGTCCACACCCCGTGCAGTTCGCTGGGCAGCACCACGATGGCCTGCAGGATGAAAGGGCGGGTCTGCCGGGCAATGCGGAACGCCCGCCGCAGCACCTCGGCGTGTTCCACCAGCAGGCGGCTGCGTGGGTCGCGCAGGTAGGCACTGAAGTGCCACGTGTTCTCGAACGGGGCGTACGGGCGGGGCGTGTCCATGACTCCAGTGTGCGAACCACACCAGCCACCCACGATCAGCCCAGCCCACAGCCGCGGGTCGGGCGGCGACGCGTCGGCCGGTAGGAATTCACCGGCTCGGGTACCCTACCCACCCCCGTGCCTGCCCGAACGCCCGTGCCCCACTACACCGGTCCCCTGCTCACCCGTCCCCTGGCCGAAGCGCTGCTGCGCGCCCGCGACAGCGGAGCCGCCGAATGGACCGGCTCGCTCGACCTGGGCCGCAGCACCGGCACCGCCAGCCTGGCGGCCGACCACTGGCAGTGGCAGGGCCAGACCTATGCCTACCCTGGCAAGACCAAGGACCGCACCCTGTACTACTGGGACGGCGAGGAGTTCCTGCCGGTCTCCCGCTTCGGCTCGGCCCTGATCAAGCTCGTGCCCACCGAGTGGGACGCGCCGACCTTCGAGATCGACGGCATCAAGATGCTGCCCAGCGCCCAGGTGTCCCCGTTCGAGGACGCGCGCCGCAAGGTGGCGCTGGTGGCCCCGGCCGGCAAGACCGTGCTGGATACCTGCGGCGGCCTGGGCTACTTCGCCGCCTGCTGCCTGGAGGCCGGGGTGACCCGGATCCAGTCGTTCGAGAAGAACCCCGACGTACTCTGGCTGCGGACCCTCAACCCTTGGTCGCCCGACCCGGACGCAGCCAGCAGCGGCGGCCGGCTGTCGCTGACCCATGGCGATGTCTCGCAGGCGATCGAGGGGCTGGAGAGCCGGTCGGTGGACGCCATCCTGCATGACCCACCCCGCTTCGGCATTGCCGGCGAACTGTACTCGCAGGTGTTCTACGACCAGCTGGCGCGGGTGATCCGCCCGGGCGGCCGGATGTTCCATTACACCGGGGCCCCGAACAAGCTGACCAGCGGCCGCGATGTGCCGCGCGAGGTGGCCAAGCGGCTGGAGAAGGCCGGCTTCAAGGCCGAGCTGGCGCTGGACGGGGTGTTCGCGGTCAAGCGCTGAGCGATTTTTATTTTTCCTTGTAGATCAAGTACCTGACCCCTCCGGAAGGTTTCCGGCAAGCTTCGTCAGCCACGTATGAGCAGTCTCGGGCCTCGACATCCCGCCCGCTTCACGAGGTCTGCCGCCATGCACGTTCCCGCCGCCGATCACCGCCACCCAGGCTCCCGCCATGTGCGGCGCTGACCCCCGCGAGCCGCTGTTCCGGCGCGGCCTGCCCGGCGACGACAGCCGCCCGGGCTGGGAAACGGCCCCGGAACTGCCGCACCTGCCGGCGGTGAACAACCAGGTGTTCATGCGCTGCGCCAACGGCATCGGCAGCGACACCCCCGGGCAGCTGTTCGTGGCCATCGGCCACCCGCCGCTGCCCTGCTGGCCGGACCTGCTGCAGCCGCTGGCCCCGCATCCGCGCCTGCTGGTGCCGCCGGTGACCCTGCGCAGCGTGCAGGACCTGAAGACCTTCTTCGAACGCCACCCGGGGCACGCCCAGCGCAGCGTGGCCTACGGCATGGCCGACCGCTACACCTTCCAGGCCCGCTACGAGCAGCGGGAGAGCAGCGCCGCCATGCAGCTGGAGCTGCGCGCGCATGCCTGCCCGCCGGCCTGGACGTTCTCGGTGCTGGGCAGCGACGCCAATGGCCCGCTGCAGATCGCGCCGTTCGTGCTGGGCCGTGCCAATGGCTGGGTGAGCAGCCTGGCCACCGTGCCCGCCGGCTATGAAGACACCCTGACCCTGCATATCGACACTCACGGCCATATGCCCGGCGAGGACGCCCGGGTGGACCTGGTGCTCTCGGTGCAATTGCCTGTGCAGGGCCTTTCCGGGCGTGACCAACCCACGCTGTTCCGGCTGGGTTGCCACTCCTGGCGCGCGCAGCCGCCGGCCATGGATACGGCCTGGCCTGCGCGCGGGGTGGCCAGCGACCTGCTTTGAAGCACGATCGTCTTCACATTGCCTTACTATCGGCGCATCGGCCACCGGTCGTGTGCGCTGACAGCCAGGAAGGGCAGTGCGTTGAACGAACCAACCCCGCAGGGTCCGGCCGTCGCGCATTTCCGCGTCGGCGACTGGATCGTTTACCCGAAGGAAAACGCACTGGCCAGCGACGCCGGACGCGTGAGCGTTGAGCCGCGCGCGATGGAAACGCTGGAGTTCCTGGCCTACAACGCCGGCACCGTGGTCAGCCCTGAGCGCCTGCTGGTGGAATGCGGGGCCGACGTCAGCCTGGGCGACAACCCGGTGCAGAAGGCGATCGCGCAACTACGCAAGGCGCTGGGCGACAGCGCGGTGGCCCCCCGCTACATCGAAACCATCCGCAAGCGCGGCTACCGGTTGATTGCGCCGGTCACCCTGCCGGCCGGGTATCGCGGCCCGGTGGCACACGCCGCCGCGCCGGCCACGCCGGGCAGTCCGTTCCGTGGCCTGCAGGCCTTCGACAGCGACGACGCCGGCGTGTTCTTCGGCCGCAGCGCTGCTGTGGAAACCCTGGTGCAGGCACTGGAAGCGCAGTGGCAGCAGCAGTGCGCGTTCGTCCTGCTGGTCGGAGCCAGCGGCAGCGGCAAGAGCTCGCTGCTCAACGCCGGCCTGATTCCGCGGCTGGCACCGCCCGGGGTGGGCGCGCTGGACGTGGTGGCCATTGCCCGCATTCCCGGCCGCGGCCCCGGCACCCGCACGTTGGCCGCCGCCGTCGCCGATGCGCTGGTGACCACCTTGCAGCCGGCCCTGCTGGAAGGGCATGAGGTCAGCACGTGGCAGCAGTCACTGCAGAACACCCCGGAGCGCGCTCTGCAGCAGCTGGGCGACCGCATCCACAGTGCCCAGGGCGCACGCCAGGGGGATCGCGCGCCAGCACTGGTGCTGGTGATCGACCAGCTGGATGACTTCTTCCCCGAAGACGGCGACCCGGCGCAGCTGGCCCGGGACGCCACCCTGCTGGGCCAGCTGGTGCGCAGCGGCCACGTGGCGGTGGTCGCGGCCTGCCGCAGCAGCGCCTACGCCACCCTGGCCAACGTGCCCGCGCTGCTGGCACTGAAACAACCCAGCGGCCATGTCGACCTGGCTCCGCCGGGACCGGCGGAAATCGCCGAGATCATCCGCCGTCCGGCGCAGTTGGCGGCGCTGTCGTTCGAGGAAGGCCCCGACGGCCGGCTGGACGACGTGCTGCGCGATTCCGCCGTGGCCCAGCGCCACGCGCTGCCGCTGCTGCAATACACCCTGCAGTTGTTGTACGAGCACCGCGAGGAAGGCGGCCGCTTGGGCTTTGCCGCCTATTCCGCGATTGGCGGGCTGGACGGTGCGCTGCGCCAGCATGCCGAACAGGTGATGGAGGGCCTTTCCCCCGCTGCGCGCGCCAGCCTGCCGAACGTGCTGGTGCATCTGGTGCGTTACTCGGCCAGCGGCGAGCAGATCAGCTGCGTGCCCGCGCCGCTGCAGGTGTTCCAACCCGGCCCCGAGCGCGAACTGGTGGATGCGCTGCTGCGCAACCGTCTGTTGGCCGGCACCGCCGAGGACGACACCCCTGCCGTGCAGATCGCGCATGAAACCCTGCTCAGTGCCTGGCCGCGTGCCGCGCAGTGGGTGGCCGACAACCGCGACGACCTGCACCTGCGCGAGCGTCTGCATCTGGCCGCGCAGCGCTGGCAGCAGGAAGACCAGCGGCGCGACCTGCTGCTGCCCGGCGGCCGCCTGCTGGATGAAGCGCGCGACCTGCTGCAGCGCCGCCCGCAGGTGCTGGACGCCACCTCGCGCTCGCTGGTCGCCGCCTCGGCCCAGCGCGAGCAACGCCAGCGCTGGGTGAAGCGCGGCGCGATCGGCACCGTGTGCACGCTGGCGGTAGTGGCCATGGCCGGTTTCGGTGTTGCCCACCATGCACGGCTGCAGGCCGAGCAGGACCGCGAGCGCGCCGCCGGGCTGGTGGAGTACATGCTGGGCGACCTGACCGACCGGCTGGAACAGGTGGGCCGCCTGGACCTGCTGGACGAAGTGGGCACCCGCATCCAGCACGACCTGGCCGGTGCCGATGCACGCAGCCAGGACACGCGCCTGGAACGTTCGCGCGTGCTGCGCCAGCTGGCCCGCATCCGCGTCGCGCGCGGTGCACTGGATGAGGCCGCACCGCTGGCCAGCGAATCGCTGGCACTGGCGAAGCAAGTCGTGGCGGAGCAGCCGGATTCGGCAGAGGCACAGCTGGCCCTCGGCGAGTCGCACTACTGGAACGGTTACATCGGCTTCGTGCGCAATGAAGCGCCAGTCGCGCTGCAGCACTGGAACGGCTACCGCGAGGCCACCGTGCGCGCCACCGAGCTGCAGCCTGAAAATTCCAAGGCCTGGCTGGAAGCGTCCTACGCGCTCAACAACCTGGGCACGCTGGCGCGCGGTGCCGACCAGAATGCGCAGTCGCTGCAGCTGTTCCAGCAGTCGCTTGAGTACAAGCGCCGTGCGCAGGCGCTCAATCCTGACGATGTGCGCCTACGTGCCGACCTCGCCGACAGCCTTTCCTGGGTCGCCAGCGCGCACGACCGACTGGGTCAGTGGCCACAGGCCCGCGCTGCCTATGACGAAGCACTGACGGTGATTGCGCAGGTACGCGAGCGCGCACCACAGGACGCCGAATGGAAGCACCGCGAAGCAGTGCTGCACACCTTGCGCGGCCAGATTCTGTCCAGCCTCGGCGAGCGTGAACCCGCACACGCCGACCTGGTGGCCGCTACGCGTCTGCTGGACCAGATTGGTGACGCGCAGCCCGAGCGCAGCGACTGGGCGCGCGACCGCAGCGTCACCCATCGCACGGCCGGCGAACTCGCGCTGGACGTGGGCAATCTGCCTGACGCCACCGCGCACTTTGTTATCGCCGACAGGCTGCTGGTTGCGCTGCTGGACAGCGGCGCGGAGGTGCGTGAGCTGCCGCGCCTGAAGATCCGCGCGGCGCTGGGTGCGGCGCGTCTTGCGCATGCCGCCGGTGCAGCAGCAACGGCGGCGCAGCGCCTCGCCCAGGCGCAGGGGTATCTGGATGAGATGCCGGCGACCGAGAAGCCGTCGCGGCGCGAGCGCCTGCTGCGTGCGGAAACCAGCGTGCTGCGCGCCGAACTCGATGCCGCCCATCCGGGCGCGCACGCCGAGCAGCTGCGGCAGGCCGCGCTGTGGCTGGGTAGCGAGGAACAACGTGCCACCGACCGCGAAGCGCGTGACCTGTGGCAGCGGCTGTCTCCGCTGCTGGCGGATCTGCAGCCTGCACCACCGTTGATTCGTTGATTTCGTGCCGGTTGGCACATTCACAGCAGGGGGAAAAACATGGAAGCCGTACTAGACGATACGTTCGATCTCACCGTGGTTCGCGTTGAAGAGGGTGGCAATACGGGCGGAGGCAAGTACTTTTACAGTTTCTCGCCCGCCATCATCATGGCCACCCAGCCGGGCTACCTTCATTTCCGACTGACCAAAGACTGCTCCAAGGGCATTCGCATCTTCGCCGTGGTCGACAACGGCACCAGCGGTCAGCTGGAGCCTGCGAAGGTTGCAAGAAGCGGCAAGACCGCCAGGATGTTCGACAACATGACGGCCAACGCGCTGATCGACGTGGCCGTGGTGGTTACCGACGATACCCTCAAGGAAAAGAAGTTCATCGTCTGCGACCCGCAGGTGATCAACGTTCCGGACTGATGCTGCGCGACCGTTCGCCAGCGCATGGTGAACACAGCTGAATCACCGGTTCACGCCCTCCACCTGGGCTTAACCCGGTGCGCACCACTCCTGACCTACGCTATGGCCTGAGCCATTCGTAGGTCAGGAAACTGCATGTCCTTGAGCACCACCCCCGCCCTGAACGAAGCCGAGCGCCAGCGCGCGCTTGATGCCCTGCACATCGTCGGCAGCCTGCCCGAACCGGCCTACGACGACATCGTGAAGGTGGCCGCCGCCGTCTGCGGCACGCCGATGGCGCTGGTCACCCTGATCGACCGCGACACCCAGTGGTTCAAGGCCCGCACCGGGCTGGACGGTCATCAGACCGAGCGCAACGTCGCCGTGTGCGACCACGCCATCCGCCAACCCGATCAGCTGATGGAAATTGGCGACCTGATGCAGGACAGTCGTTTCGCCGACAACCCGGTGCTCAATGAGATCGGCGCGCGCTTCTACGCGGGCATGCCGCTGGTCACTGAAACCGGAGCCGCCGTGGGCAGCGTGTGTGTGGTGGACTTGAGCCCACGCGAGCTCAATCCCACCCAGCGTGAAGCGCTGCAGGCGCTGGCCCGCTTGACCATGAATCTGATGGAAGGGCACGGACGCGAACGCGAGCAGCAGGTGTCCACCATTCTTGAACAGGCGGTGGCGGTGGACGGCCCCACCGCGCCCACCACGGGCGGAAACTACAGCGTGGTGATTCTGGAGCTGCAGCAGCTGGACGACGCGGCCCGCCGTGTCGGCGAGCGTACCCTGGACCGCCAGCTCACCCTGCTCGACCAGGCGCTGGAGCAGTGCCTGCAGCTGGAGCGCGGTGACAGCATCAACCGGGTCACCGGCAGTGGCGAGTTCATTGCGGTGCTGGGCACCGACAAGCCCGAACACACGCTGGAGCGGTTCCAGCGCGCGGCCGAGCCCGTCACCAGCGTGCTGGGCACCCGTCTGTTGATTGGTGCCGGCACCACCAGCTCCGGGGAATCCAACAACGTGCTGTTCCTGCGCGCCGACCGCGCACTGAGCGAGGCCAAGGACGCGGCGCGCTGACGCGCCGCTATTCCCCGCGCGGCAGCTTCGCCGCCCACATGTTGTCGACCAGATTAGGATAGGCGCGCCCGTTTTCTTCGGCGCGCTGTTTTGCTGCGTCTTTCTGCGCCGCAGAGAGCGGCTGGCCCTTGCGCTTTTTCGGGTTGGGCTTCTTCCAGGGGGGCGTGGTGGTCTTCTGCATGGAACCGTCCCGTAGAGCCGGGCTTGCCCGGCTCAAAACCATCACCCCACGCGCGGCTGCTGATGCGCCTGCTGCACCAACTGCTCGTCCAGCTCCTGCTGGACGCTACGCGCCTGCGACAGCGCGTCCACACCCTGCAACCGCTGCAGCGATGCCTCCAGCGGCGCATTCAAGGCCTGCTCGGTCGGCATGTGCGCACGACGGTGCGCCGGGTTGGCCGGATCGCCCTGCACCACGAAGAAGGTTTCGCCCTGGCGCTTGGTTTCGGTGGCATTGCTCAGGAACACGTGATCCACGCGCGACAGGCCGCTGTCCTGTGCAAGGCAGGCGGCGCTGGCTGCCATGCGCTCGCTGTTCTGGTCGAACTGGCGGCCCAGGGTGGTTTCCAGCCGCTGCATGGCGTCGCGCGACTGGGCCAGGAGCGGATTCTGCTGAGTGTTGGGATCGCTGGACATCGGGATACCTCGGGCACGCATGAACGGGGGATGCCGAAGATGCTAGCAGGGTTGGGGGTAACGGGAGCGTCTGCCCATCCGTAGAGCCACGCCCTGCGTGGCTTGGCGGTGCCGAATGAAGAGCAGCCACGCAGGGCGTGGCTC
>JAEXNZ010000337.1 GCA_023439425.1 Pseudomonadota bacterium | reverse complement strand
GCACGCATGGGCCGGGCCAGGTGGAAGCCCTGCGCTTCATCGCAGCCCCAGGCGCGCAGCAACTCCAGCTCGGCTTCGTGCTCCACGCCCTCGGCCACCGTGCGGTAGCCCAGCTGCTCGGCCAACCGGATGATGGCATCCACCTTCAGCCGCGCGGTACGCGAATCGGCCAACCCGGTGATCAGGCTGCGGTCGATCTTGATATGGCTGATCGGCACCTCGGCCAGATAGCCAAAATTACTGTAGCCACTGCCGAAGTCATCAATGGCCACCCGCACCCCGGCCGCTGCCATCGCGCGCAGCTGGGGCAGGGCGGCGGGATGGCTGTGCAGCCACTGGCCTTCAGTGATCTCCACTTCAATCAATGATGCCGGCAGACCATACATCTGCAGGCGCTCGGCCATGCGCTGCCACAAGTGCTCGTCGTCGAAGTCGCGAGGTGACAGATTCAGCGAAACGGCAAAGCCGGGCAGCAGCGCCTGCCAGCGGGCTGCCTGCTGCACCGCCTGTTCCACCACCCAGCGGCTCAGTGTGGGCATGAGAGCGGTGCATTCCAGGACTGGAATGAATTCCGCCGGGCTGACCGGGCCGAGCGAAGGGTGGGTCCAGCGCAGCAGTGCTTCGGCCGATACCGGCAGCCCGTCGGACAGGTCGAAGCGCGGCTGGTAGACCAGGGTGAACTGGTCCTGGCTAAGCCCGCGGCCTGCGTCCGACGCCAGCCGGTAACGTCGCCGCAGATACTCGTCGCGGTCCTTGGAGTACCAGCACACGCAGGCATCGGTCTGCAGCGCGTGGTGCATGGCAACCAGGCATTTGCGCAGCAGGTCGGCGGTCTGGTCCGGCTCGGGCCGGAAGGCGCAGACGCCGGCGTGGAACTGCGGCGACATCGGAATGCTGCCCACCATCAGCGGCCGGCGCATGCGCTCGCGCAGCCGGTCCAGCAGTTCTTCCACCTGCTCGTGGCTATGGTCGCGCAGCACGAAGCCGAAGCGGGTCGCGGCCACGTGATAGACCTGTGCGATCTCGCCGATCATGTCCTGCACCCGCAGTGAGGCCTGGCGCAGCAGTGACTCCACCGGCTTCAGGCCCAGCACCTGGCCGGCGTCGGTGGTGCTCTGCAGATCGAAGACGTCCAGCAGCACGCCGGTGTAGTGGTGGCCGCCATCCTGCCGGCCGAGTACGCCCAGGTCGGACTGGAACTGCTGGCGGTTGGGCAGTCCGCTCACGGCGTCGCGCCGGCCTACCGACATCCGCAGTTCCATCTGATTGACCACCAGCCGGGCCAGCGTCTGCAGCTGACGGATCTCGTCTTCGCCCAGCACCCGCGGTTGACGATCAATCAGGCACAAGGCACCCAGTGCGATACCACTGCGGGTGACCAGCGGCGCACCGGCATAGAAGCGCAGATGGTCGGGGCCGGTCACCGCCGGATTGGTCGCGAAGCGTGGATCGAGGCTGAGGTCTTCCACCTGCAGCACGGCGTGCGACTCGATCGCGCAGGCACAGATGGACCATTGGCGTTCCACCCGGACAAACGAATCCAGCCCCACCCGTGAGATCGAATGCTGGGCCTCGCTGTCCACAATCGAGATCAGCGCGATCGGTACGTCAAAGGTAAAAGCCGCCAGTTCGGTGATGGGGTCCAATGCACGACCCAGCGCGGGGTCGAGCACATTGAGCGCTTCAATCAGCGCGATCCGCTCCAGTTCCTGACTTCGGTCGAGCATTCCGTGTGCCCTGTCATACGGAAGACAGGTTCACTATCGCCAGTGCGCTGCAAGCTGGCGTGAAGTGCCGCAGCGCGACATGAAGCGTTCACGCCGATGACGATCAGGGCGTAGTGGCCGGGCTCTTCAGCAGCTTGATCAACTGATTCAGCCGATACGGCTTGGGCAGGAACTCGACATGCTCGGGCAGGGGCTCTTCCAGCTGCGAGCGGGCGTAACCGGAGGAAAGAATCATGCGGGCATTGGGCAGGGCGCGCGCCACGTGTTCGCTGAGCTGCACACCGGTCATGCCGTTGGGCATGCTGATGTCGCTGAACACCACGTCGAAATCGCCGTGTTCTTCGATCATCTGGACCGCGGCCGGGCCGTCCACCGCCGTGTGGATCTCGATGCCGAAGTCCTGCAGGGCCTGTCCCATCAACTCACGCAGGTCCTGCTGGTCCTCGACCATCAACACGCGAAGGGGTTCAGACATGCTCGGCTTCCTCTAAGACAGATGATGACCCACGCATACACCTGCGCCTCGTGGCGGGCGTGCAGAAGGCGCAGTGGGTCAGTACGCAACTGTACGCGATTGACGGCAGTGGGCGGTAGGCCGAAAGGCACTTCCTGCACGCGGAGGGATGGTGCAGCTGCAACGTCATACGAGCAAAACGCTCAAATGTGAATAAATTGTCAAGAAAGAGCAGGAAGTGGCTTACTTTTGACGCATAACACCCCTTTAACGTGTTCAGGTAACATCAGAAACCTTTTGTATCTGGACACCCCATGAATTCTGCGCCCACCGCACGCGACCGCTGGATCTGGCTGGCATCGGCAGGCCTGATGGCTCTGACCATGGGGCTGGAGTTCGTGGTGCCGCTGGGCTATGCGGTGTGGCTGACGTATTTCATGGCAGTCGGCGTGACCTTGTTCCAGCGTCGGGTGGAAGTGCCGTTCCTGGTCGCGGTGGGCTCCACCATCCTGCTGATGATCGGCTACCACATCGCGCCGGCCAGCACGAACTCCGCGTTTTCGTTCGTCAACCGCACCATCGGTGGCGTCTGCGTCCTGTTGATGGCGCTGACGGTGATGAAGGCGCTCCAGTCGCGGCGCGTGGCCGCCGATGCGCTGTGGTTGCAGGAAGGTGAGAACGCGGTCACGGTCAGCCTGCGCGGCGACCCGGACCCGCGCGTGCTGGCCGACGAGGCCATGCGTACGCTCTGTGCGCGATTGAACGCAGAAGTCGGCGCGCTGTACCGCCTGCAGGGCGAACGCCTGCTGCTGGTGGGCGGCGCGGCGCTCCCGGCGCGCCTGCCGGAAGCGCTGCCTTCGGCGGCCGGCCAGTGGGGCGAAGTGCTGCGTCTGGGCGAGCCGCGTCGGCTGGACCAGGGCGACAGCGTGCTGGAGATCGAGACGCCGATCGGCATGACCCCGGTGCGTCAGCGCCTGCTCGGCCCGATCACCGCCGACGGCAAGGTGATCGGCATGATCGAGCTGGGCCGGGTCGGGGCTTCCCCGGCACGTGCGCTGGAACTGGAACTGCTGACCCAGGTGGCCGAACCGATCGGCGTGGCGATGCGCGCAGCCCTGCTGCGCGAGCAGCTGGTGGAACTGCTGGAAGAAACCCAGCGCCAGAGCGAAGAGCTGCAGACCCAGCAGGAAGAGCTGCGGGTGGCCAATGAGGAACTGGAAGAACAGAGCCGCAGCCTGCTGCACTCGCAGGCCAATCTGGAACAGCAGCAGGTGGAGCTGGAACAGACCAACGTGCAGCTGGAAGAGCGCACCCACGAAGTGGAGTCGCGCCAGCAGGCGCTGCTGCTGGCGCAGGCCCAGCTGGTCCAGAACAGCAACGAACTGGAAGCCAGCTCGCGCTACAAGTCCGAGTTCCTGGCCAACATGTCGCACGAGCTGCGCACGCCGCTGAACAGTGCGCTGATCCTGGCCAAGCTGCTGGCCGACAACAAGGATGCCAACCTGTCTGAAGAGCAGGTCAAGTACGCCCAGGCGATTCATTCCTCCAACAACGATCTGCTGGCGTTGATCAACGACATTCTGGATCTGTCGCGGATCGAGGCCGGTCATGTGGAACTGACCGACGAGAACGTGGCGGTGTCCAGTGTGCTGCAACGGCTGAAGGACACCTTCCAGCCGCTGGCCGAACAGAAGGGCCTGGGCCTGGTGCTGCAGGCCGACGCCGATGCGCCGGCCCAACTGGTCACTGACAGCCAGCGCCTGCAGCAGATCCTGAAGAACCTGCTGGCCAATGCGGTGAAGTTCACCGAGCACGGCAGCGTCACCCTCAGTGTGCGTGGCACCGCCTCAGGCCGCATCCAGTTCACCGTGACCGATACCGGCATCGGTATCCCGCAGGCACAGACCGAAGTCATCTTCGAGGCCTTCCGCCAGGCCGATGGCAGCACCCGCCGCCGTTATGGCGGTACCGGGCTGGGACTGTCGATCTCGCGCGACCTGGCGGCGCGCATGGGCGGCAGCATCAGCGTGGTCAGCGAGCCCGGGCGGGGCAGCAGCTTCACCCTGGAGCTGCCGCTGATCGCAAACAATGGCGAAACTCTGGGCGAGGCCCATGCCGCGCCAGATGTGCGCCAGCCGAACGCAGCGCCCAAACCCACCCCGGCTCCGGTTGCCACGCCTTCCGCGCCTGCCAGCGACAACCCGCGTGTGATTGACGACCGGGGCCGCCGCAGCCGCGCCGGGCGCATGATTCTGGCGGTGGAGGACGATGCCGCCTTCGCCAGCGCGCTGGTGCAGATGGCGCATGAGCTCGACTTCGACTGCGTGGTCGCCCAGACCGCCGAGGAAGCCCTGACCCTGGCCGCCGAACTGCGCCCGAATGGCATCCTGCTCGACATCGGCCTGCCGGACGTGTCGGGTTTGAGCGTGCTGGAACGGCTCAAGCGCGACCCGGCCACGCGGCATATCCCCGTCCACGTGGTCAGTGGCTTGGAACGCTCGCAGGTGGCGCTGGAACTGGGCGCGATCGGCTATGTGATCAAGCCGGCCACGCGCGAGCGCCTGGTCGAGGCGATCCAGCAGCTGGAAGCCACCAACCAGCGCGACGTGCGCCGCCTGTTGATCGTCGAGGACGACAGCGAGCTGCGCTCCAACCTGAAGCTGCTGCTGGGCCGCGACCAGCTGGAGATCGTTGGCGTCGGCACCATTGCCGAGGCGATGGCAGCGCTGTCGGGTTCCACCTTCGACTGCATGGTCACCGACCTGGCGCTGCCCGACGGCACCGGTTACGACCTGCTGGAGCACATGGCGGCCAACGAAGCACTGTCGTTCCCGCCGGTGATCGTCTACACCGGTCGCGCGCTGACCCGCGATGAGGAGCAGCGTCTGCGCCGCTATTCCAAGAGCATCATCATCAAGGGCGCACGCTCGCCAGAGCGCCTGCTGGACGAGGTGACCCTGTTCCTGCACAGCGTGGAAGCCTCGCTGCCGACCGACCAGCAGCGCCTGCTGCGCGAGGCGCGCCGCCGTGATGCGGTGCTGGACGGACGCACCGTGCTGCTGGCCGAAGACGATGTGCGCAACATCTTCGCGCTGTCCAGCGTGCTGGAGCCGCTGGGGGTGAAGCTGGAGATCGCCCGCAACGGCCGCGAGGCGCTGGAGAAGCTGGGTCCGGAAGTGGACCTGGTGCTGATGGACATCATGATGCCGGAAATGGACGGGCTGACCGCGATGCGCGAGATCCGCAGCGAAGCGCGCTGGCGCGACCTGCCGATCATCGCGCTGACCGCCAAGGCCATGCCCGATGACCGCGAGCACTGCCTGCAGGCGGGTGCCAATGATTACATCTCCAAGCCCATTGACGTCGACAAGCTGGTCTCGCTTTGCCGTGTGTGGTGCTCGCGTCGATGAATGAGTCCGAGCTGTTCGACCTGGAGCTGAAGCTGCTGCTGGAAGCGGTGTACCAGCGCTATCACTATGATTTCCGTGACTATGCGCTGGCCTCGCTGCGTCGGCGCATGCGCCATGCCATGGCCCGCTTCGACTGCGAAAACCTGGGCGCGCTGCAGCATCGCTTGTTGAGCGAGCCCGATACCTTCGCCCAGGCCATGCAGTTCTTTACCGTGCAGGTCTCGGAGATGTTCCGTGACCCGGCTTACTTCAAGGTGCTGCGCGAGCACGCCATTCCGGTGTTGCGCACCTACCCGTCGATCAAGATCTGGATTGCCGGCTGCAGTACGGGCGAAGAGGTGTGGTCACTGGCGATCCTGCTGCACGAGGAAGGCCTGCTCGACCGCACCATCATCTACGCTACCGACATCAATCCCGAGGCGCTGCACGCCGCGGAGGCCGGCGCGTTCGGGCTGGACCGCCTGGCCCAGTTCAGCCGCAACTACCTGGCCGCCGGTGGCACCGGATCGCTGTCGGACTACTACAGCAGTGGCTACGGCAGCGTGGTGTTCGACCGTGCGCTCAAGCGCAACATCGTCTTCGCCGACCACAGCCTCGCGACCGACACGGTGTTCTCCGAAGTGCATCTGGTGTCGTGCCGCAACGTGCTGATCTACTTCCAGCGCGCGCTGCAGGACCGGGCCATCGGCCTGTTCCACGAGGCGCTGGTGCACAAGGGGTTTCTGGGACTGGGCAGCAAGGAATCGCTGCAGTTCGGCGAGCATGCCGACGAATTTGAAGCCTGCGCGCGCGAACAGCGCCTGTATCGGAAGGTGGCATGAGCCTGTCTGCCGACCCGCGCGTGGACTTCAAGCTGCTGGTGGTGGGAGCCTCGGCGGGCGGGGTGAGCGCGCTGCAGACCCTGCTGGCGGCCCTGCCTGAAGACCTGCCGCTGCCGGTGCTGGTGGTGCTGCACCTGCCGCGCGACCGGCCCAGCCGCATCGTCGACCTGCTGGACGTGCGCTGCCCGCTGCCGGTCCGCGAGGCCGACGACAAGCAGCCGCTTCTGCCTGGCACGGTCACCTTCGCGCCGCCGGACTATCATCTGCTGGTCGAGGATGCCACGACGCTGGCGCTTTCGGTCGACGCCCCGGTGTTGTACTCGCGCCCGGCCATCGACCCGCTGTTCGAGAGCGCGGCCGAGGTGTTCGGCGCGGGCGTGCTGGCCATTCTGCTCACCGGGGCCAGCAACGACGGTAGCGCCGGCGTGGCGGCGGTGCGCCAGGCCGGCGGCCACGCGTGGATTCAATCGCCGGACGATGCGTTTTCGCCGATCATGCCGGCGGCCGCGTTGGCCCATGCCGGAGCCGACGCGGTGCTGCCGCTTTCTTCCATCTGTACACGTATCAAGGGTCTTGCCCGATGAATCTGATCGAGCCCACAGCGTTGAACGCGCCGACCGACTGCGTGAACGTGCTGATTGTCGATGACATTCCGCAGAACCTGGTGGCGATGGAAGCGCTGCTGCGACGCGACGGCCTGAACATCCTCTGCGCCGCGTCGGGCGCGCAGGCGCTGGAGCTGCTGCTGGAGCACGACGTGGCACTGGCGCTGCTGGACGTGCACATGCCCGAGATCGACGGTTTCTCGTTGGCCGAGCTGATGCGCGGCTCCACCCGCAGCCGTGATGTGCCGATCATCTTCCTGACCGCCTCGCCGAATGATCCGGTGCGCGCCTTCAAGGGCTATGAGAGTGGTGCGGTGGATTTCCTGCACAAGCCGATCGAGCCGCAGGTAATCCTGAGCAAGGTCAACGTGTTCATCGAGCTGTACCAGCAGAAGCAGCTGTTGAAAGCGCGCAACCACGCGCTGGAGCACGCGCTCAAGCTCAATGAAACGATGATGGCGGTGCTGACCCACGATCTGCGCACGCCGCTGTCGGCGATTCTGCTCTGTGCCGATAAACTCTCGCTGGACCTGCCGGATGACCCGGCGGTGCAGCAGACCCTGAAGCATCTGGAAAACAGTGCCGAGCGCATGGGGCGCATGGTCGAGCAGTTGCTGGACTTCTCGCGGATCCGCAGCGGCGGGCTGCGCATCCAGCACAGCGATTGCGACCTGGCCGAAGTGGCCGGGGTGGTGATTGCGGAAGTGTCTCGTGCCCATCCGCAGGCCCGGATCGAGCTGCAGATCGAAGGCGACACCTGCCTGTACGGTGATCCTGACCGGCTGGCGCAGTTGCTGTCCAACCTGGTCGGCAACGCGGTCCTGCACGGTGGAGGCGCGCCGGTGCAGGTGCAGGTGCGCGGCAACCCGGGCGAATCGCTGCTGCTGCAGGTGCGTAACCAGGGCCAGATTCCGGAAGCCCTGCTGCCGCGCCTGTTCGAGCCGTTCAAGGCCAGTTTCCACGAAAGCCGGGGCCTGGGGCTTGGCCTGTTCATCGCCCACGAGTTCGCCCGCGCGCACGGCGGTGCGCTGGTCGCACGCAACCTGGACGGCGAAGTGATGTTCGAGACCCGGCTGCAGCGTCGCATGCGCGGCTGAGCCGGCGGTGAGGCAGGGCAGCCGGCTGCGCTAGACTACGCACCAGTTCCCCATCGGCCCCGCCACGGACCATTGCCCGCATATGCCGAGCAGCAGCCGCAAGCCCGCCTCCCTGATCGACGCCCAGGTCCATGTGGAGGGCTTCGCGCAGGTGCGCGAAGCGCGCCGCTCGGAACTGGTGGAAGATTACGTGGAGCTGATTGCGGACCTTATTGCCGACGGTCGTGAGGCCCGTCAGGTCGATATCGCCACCCGTCTGGGCGTGGCCCAGCCCACGGTGGCCAAGGCGCTCAAGCGCCTGGTGAAGGAAGGCTGGGCGATCCAACGCCCCTATCGCGGGGTGTTCCTGACCCCGGCCGGCGAACAGCTGGCGGTGGAAGTGCGCGCACGCCACCAGACCGTGGAGCGCTTCCTGCTGGCGCTGGGCGTGGATGCCGATTCGGCCCGGCGTGACGCCGAGGGTATCGAGCATCACGTCAGCGAAGCCACCCTGGCTGCTTTCGAGGCGTTCCTGCGCAAGGCCAACGGCCGTGGTTGAACGCCTGCCACCGCCGCCACCGTTGGGCGTGCCGGTGCACGACCAGGACGAGTACTGGATGCAGCACGCGCTGGCGCTGGCCGCGCGTGCAGAGCGCGAGTTCAACGAGATTCCGGTGGGTGCGGTGCTGGTCGGAAGTGAGGGGCAGCTGCTGGGCGAGGGGTGGAACCTGAACATCGCCGAGCATGACCCGAGTGCACACGCCGAGATCGTGGCGATGCGCCAGGCGGGCAGGGCGCTGGGCAATCACCGCCTGCTGGGCAGCACGTTGTATGTCACCCTGGAGCCGTGCGCGATGTGCGCGATGGCGGTGGTGCATGCGCGCGTGGCGCGACTGGTGTATGCGGCCACGGATCCCAAGACCGGAGCCTGCGGCAGCGTGTTCAACCTGCTGGAAGACCCTCGCCACAACCATCGCGGGGAGCTGCACGGCGGGGTGCTGGCGAAAGAAGCCAGCACCCGCCTGACCAACTATTTCCGCGCCAAGCGTGGCAAACCGCCGCTGCTGCCGACGCTTGGCTGATGGCCGGCGGTTGGCGGGGGCTGCGGTATCATGTTGCTTTCGTACTAGGTTTGAACACATGGCCGACGACGGCGCGGAAGGCGAACGACTGATCTGGATCGACCTGG
>JAEXNZ010000335.1 GCA_023439425.1 Pseudomonadota bacterium | reverse complement strand
GCCCGCGGCGCGGGGGCCCCCGGCCCGGCGCCCCCCCGTCGCGCGGGCATCGCCTGCGCCCTACCACCACAGACTGCAGGGGATGCAATGACCGTCGCTACTGCCGCCGAAACCTTTTCGCGCATCGTGCACCATCGGCTTTCCGCGCACCGCACCCAATTACAGACCGGATTGCAGCGGCTCTCCCCTGGGCTCGCGTCAGAAGAAGTTGAACGCCTGTTCGAACAGGCCTATGCCGCCCTGCATGCCAATGCGCAGCTGAAGCTCAATCGCGTTCTGCTGCTGGAACTGCACGCCGGCGTGCGCAGCGGCCAGATCGTAGCGACCGACACCGCAGAGCAACTGCAGCAGTTCGAAACCTGGGCCACGACGACCTCCTTCGCCGCGCATGTGGCGCAGCGCTATCCACCGCTGGATGCGCGCCTGGACGGTGTTGTCGATGCATATACCCGCGCCGTGATTGAACTGGCCACGCATATCGCTGACGACCGCGAGGCGCTGCGCACACTGCTGCAGGTGCCCGCCGGAAAGCTGCTCAAAGTAGCCTTCGGCTCCGGCGACACCCACGGGGGTGGGCGCGCCGTGGCAGCCGTGACGTTCGAAGGCGGCACAGTGATGTACAAACCGCGTTCCCTGCGCATTGATGTGGTTCTGGATACCTTCCTGGAAGCCGTATTCCCCAATGACCCGCTGCGGGTCCGGATTCCACGCGTGCTTGACTGCGGTGCCCACGGTTGGGCCGCCTTTGCAGCGCATCGCTACTGCAACGACGATGCCCAGCTGGCACGTTACTACCAGGGCCTGGGTCACTGGCTGGCGGTGCTGCGCCTGATCGGCGGCACCGACATCCATCTGGAGAACCTGATCGCCGTCGGCCCGACCCCGGTGGTGATCGACGCCGAAAGCGTGTTCTGCCTGCCGATCGAGATGGCGGCCTCCGGCTACGGCCACGCCCATGATCTGGCCGCCATGCTGATGCGCAACTCGGTGTTACGTACCGGGATTGTGCCGTTCCGCACGTCCGGGCTGGGCATGGACGGCGTGGATCTTTCCGCCGCGGGTGCGCTGCCCGGCGAGCAACCCAAGGTGCGGGTGCCGGTGCTCATGGAAGAGGCGAATACGCCCCCCCGTCTGTGCATGATGGAAACCGACTTCGCTCCGGCGCAGAATCATCCGTCACCCCGCCCGGACGTCTCGCGGTTCTGGGACGAGATCAGCAGCGGCTTCATGGCCGCCAGCAGCCGCCTTCGCGAGCTTGATCACAGCGGCCGCCTGGACGATCTCCTGGCTCCCTTCGCAGGCTGCGAAGTGCGCGAGATCAAGCGCCCCACCATGGCGTATGCCGAGATTGGCCGCATGCTGTGGCATCCGGCGTCGCTGCACAACGAACCGGCAGCGGTTGACCGCGCGCTCGACCTGCTGGTCCGCAACGCCGCCATTTCACCCGCTGCTTCGGCAGAGCCGGCAGAGGTGCTGCAGGAAATCGACGACATGCGCTTCGGTGACATTCCCTTGTTCAGCGCCGTGCTCGATGCGGGACGCATTGCCACCGTGGTCGACAACTGGCGTGCGATGCGCATCGACCTGGAGGAAGTGACCATCCGCAGCACGCTGGTGGCGACCGACCTCAATGAACATGCCATGGTCCGTGCCGAAGCGCGCGATGGCTTTTCCTATGCGGCGAAAGCACCGCATGGCGATGCGCTGGAGGCCCGTCGGCGTCGGCAGGCGGCTGAAGCGGTCAACAACCTGATCCGGCTCTCGGTGCGCGGCAACGACGGCACGATGACCTGGATCACACCCGAGATCACCCAGACCGGCTGGACGGTGCGACCGGTGCAGCCCGACGTGTACTTCGGGTTGGGCGGAATCGCCTTCAGTCTGGCGGCCTACCATCGTGAGGTGCAGCAGGGCCGCGCGGATGCCGTGCCCGGCGTGGAAGCCTCGATGAACGGGGCCATCGCGCTTTACCTGCGCATGTGCGCGCTTGATCTGCCCGATGTTGGCGGCGGCCTGGTCGGTGCCGGCTCGCGGGTCTGGACGTTGCTGGCACTCTACGACCTGCTGGGCCGCGAGGACCTGCTGGAGGCGGCACGTGCGGCTGCGGCGACGTTGGAGCGCACGGATTTCGCCGAGGTTCCAAAGTACGAAATGCTCGACGGCGTATCCGGTGCCATCGTGCCGCTCATCGGCCTTGCCGAGGCGACTGGCGAAGCGCGCTGGCTGTCGATTGCCGCCACCGCCGCACGTCGTCTGCAGGCCACCACCATCGTTGACGCCGGCGGCGCACGTTGGCCTTCGCCGCAATTCGACGAACCGATTGGCGGTTTCGGTCACGGTGCGCTGGGCATTGGCTGGGCGCTGGCCCGACTGGCATTGACCGAGGCCGGCACCGTCGAAGACCGCGCCGCATGGCAAACGCTTGCCGAGGGCGCGTTCGCGTTCCAGGACGCATTGTTTGAACCAGAAACCGGTCGCTGGCACGACCTGCACCTGAAGGACGGCCAGAAGACGTTCCCGACCTGGTGCCATGGCAGCGTCGGCATGGGTCTGGCCGCTGCTGATCTTTTCGCCCGAACCGGAGACCCCGCCTATCTGCGCGATCTACGTCGTGCGGTTGCCGACGCCAATGGCCGTTGGGGCTTCAGCCACACGCTGTGCCATGGCGATCTTTCCACCCGCGAACTGCTGGTCAAGGCGGCGCAACTGGATCCGCAGGGCTGCCCCTACCCGGTGGATACCGCTGCCATGGAGGTGATTTCCTCGATCGAAGAACACCGGGGGATGGTCGGTGGCCTGACCCGTGCCGCCTTCACTCCGGGGTTGATGATCGGGCTGGCCGGCGCGGTGTACGGGTTCTGTCGCATGCATCCGGATTGCAACCTGCCCTCGCCGCTGCTGCTGGAACGTGCAGGTTCGGCAAGCTCTCTCCGCACCGCCGAACGGCTGGCGGCATCCGGGACGGAGCCAATACCCGCGTAGAGCCCGGCGGGGGACCACGGC
>JAEXNZ010000189.1 GCA_023439425.1 Pseudomonadota bacterium | reverse complement strand
GAGCCACGCCCTGCGTGGCTTCGACCGGGTTGAACATGGTGCAGCCACGCAGGGCGTGGCTCTACGCATGGGATCAGGCCATCATTACGACGCCTTTTCGGACAACGCCTTGCCACGCGCCGTGGCCGCGTCAATCGCGCGTGCCACGATCGCTTCAAATCCTTCCCCCTGGAACGACTCGATCGCTGCCTGGGTGGTGCCGTTCGGCGAGGTCACCCGACGACGCAGCTCCGCAGGCGCTTCACCGGACTCGTCCAGCATGCGGCTGGCCCCCAGCAGGGTCTGCACCACCAGCGTGTGCGCGGCCTCCGCCGACAAGCCCTGAGCCTGGGCCGCCGCTTCCATCGCCTCAGCCAGCAGGAATACATAGGCCGGACCACTGCCGGATACGGCGGTCACCGCATCCATTTTCGCTTCATCCTCGATCCACACCGTGCGACCGGCGCTGGCCAGCACCTGGTCGGCCTGCGCACGTTGCGCTTCGCTGACCTCCGGGGTGGCAAACAGGCCGGTGACACCGGCACCCAGCAGGGCGGGCGTGTTCGGCATCGCGCGCACCACCGCGCCATGCTCGCCCAGCCAGCGCTGCAACTGGGCGCTGGTGATGCCGGCGGCGATGGAGACCACCAGCGGCGATTGCCGGGCGGCGAGGTCGGTCAGGTCGCCGCATACCTGCGACATCACCTGCGGTTTGACCGCCAGCACCCACACACCGCCCTGTGCGGCCGCTTCTGCAGCGCTGGCGTAGGTCTTTACCCCGAAGTCGGTGCTCAGTGCATCGCGCAGTTCCGCCACCGGTTCGGCGACATGGATGTGTGCCGGCGCGGTGCCCTGGCGGACCAGCCCGGCGATCAGGCTGCGGGCCATGTTGCCGCCGCCAATGAAGGTAATGGAATGAGTGTTCATGCAGTTTCCCAATGTAGAGCCGGGCTTGCCCGGCTGCGGTTCAACCATCAATGCCGCGCACCAAACAAGGCCGACCCCACCCTCACCATCGTCGCCCCATGGGCAATGGCCTCCGCATAATCAGCGCTCATGCCCATGGACAGGGTATCGACCTGCGGGTACTGCAGGGCCAACGAGTCAAACAACCCGCGCATGCGCTCGAATGCCTGCACACGACGCTCGGCCTCCGGCCAGGGCGCGGGAATGGCCATCAGCCCACGCAGGCGCAGGCGCGGATGTTCGGCGATCAGCGCCGCCAGCTCCGGCACCTGCTCAGGCGCGCAGCCGTGCTTGCTGCCTTCATCGTCGATGTTGACCTGTATCAGCACGTTCAGCGCGTCGCGATCAGCCGCCCGGTGCGCGGCCAGCGCCGCCACCAGCTTGGCCCGGTCCACGCTCTGCACCCAGTCGAAGTGGCGCGCGGCCAGTTCGGCCTTGTTGGATTGCAGGTGGCCGATCAGATGCCATTCCAGCCCGAGTGTGACCAGTTGCTCAATCTTGGCCACGGCCTCCTGCACGTAGTTTTCGCCGAACGCGCGCTGTCCCTGCGCGGCCAGGGCGGCCACGGCCGAGGCCGGCTGGGTCTTGGAAACCGCCAGCAGCAAGGGATCTGGCCGCCCGGCGGCCGATGCCGCGTTGTGCAGGTTCAGCAGAAGGGTCGAGAGGGGCAGGGCGGACACGATGGCTTTCCGGTAGTTCAGGAAGGCTATACTGCCGACCGGGGAAAGATCCTTCCAGTCGCAGCAGTCTATGGGGAGTAGCAGCGTATGGATATCGCCGAACTGTTGGCGTTTTCCGTGAAGAACAAGGCGTCGGACCTGCACCTGTCTGCAGGGCTGCCGCCGATGATCCGTGTGGACGGTGACGTCCGCCGCATCAACATTCCGGCCCTGGACCACAAGCAGGTCCATGCGCTGGTGTACGACATCATGTCGGACAAGCAACGTCGCGACTACGAGGAATTCCTCGAAGTCGACTTCTCGTTCGAAATTCCCAGCCTGGCGCGTTTCCGCGTCAACGCGTTCAACCAGAACCGGGGTGCGGGTGCGGTGTTCCGTACCATTCCCTCGGAAGTGTTGACCCTGGAAGACCTGAACACGCCGCCGATCTTCCGTGAGCTGATCGACCAGCCGCAGGGCCTGATCCTGGTGACCGGCCCGACCGGTTCGGGCAAGTCGACCACGCTGGCGGCGATGATCGACCACATCAACAAGAACGAATACGGTCACATCCTCACCGTCGAGGACCCGATCGAATTCGTGCACACCTCGCAGAAGTGCCTGATCAACCAGCGCGAAGTGCACCGCGACACGCACGGCTTCAATGAAGCGCTGCGTTCGGCACTGCGTGAAGACCCGGACATCATCCTGGTCGGCGAACTTCGTGACCTGGAAACCATCCGCCTGGCACTGACCGCGGCGGAAACCGGCCACCTGGTGTTCGGCACCCTGCACACCAGCTCGGCGGCCAAAACCATCGACCGTATCATCGACGTGTTCCCGGCCGGCGAAAAGCCGATGGTGCGCTCGATGCTGTCCGAATCGCTGCGCGCGGTGATTTCGCAGGCACTGCTGAAGAAAGTTGGCGGCGGGCGTACCGCAGCGTGGGAAATCATGGTGGGCACCCCGGCCATCCGCAACCTGATCCGTGAGGACAAGGTCGCGCAGATGTACTCGGCGATCCAGACGGGCCAGCAGATGGGCATGATGACGCTCGACCAGCACCTGCAGGACCTGGTCAAGCGCAGCCTGATCACGCGCAACCAGGCCAAGGAATACGCCAAAGACAAGCGCATTTTCGAATAACCGGGGCACACAGCGATGAACACCACTGGCACTACCATCGACTTCACCTCGTTCCTCAAACTGATGGCGCATCAGAAGGCGTCCGATCTGTTCATCACCGCCGGCATGCCGCCGGCGATCAAGGTGAACGGCAAGATCTCGCCCATCACCCAGACGCCGCTCACGCCGCAGCAGAGCCGCGACCTGGTGCTGAACGTGATGACGCCCGCGCAGCGCGAGGAGTTCGAGAAGACCCACGAGTGCAACTTCGCCATCGGCTTGTCCGGCGTGGGTCGCTTCCGTGTCAGCTGCTTCTATCAGCGCAATCAGGTCGGCATGGTGCTGCGTCGCATCGAGACGCGCATTCCCACCGTGGAAGAACTGAGCCTGCCGCCGATCATCAAGACGCTGGCGATGACCAAGCGCGGCATCATCCTGTTCGTGGGTGCCACCGGTACCGGTAAGTCGACCTCGCTTGCGGCGATGATCGGCTACCGCAACCTCAACTCGACCGGGCACATCATCACCATCGAAGACCCGATCGAATTCGTGCACAAGCACGAAGGCTGCATCATCACCCAGCGCGAAGTAGGCATCGACACCGACAGCTGGGAAGCGGCGCTGAAGAACACCCTGCGCCAGGCCCCGGACGTGATCATGATCGGCGAGGTGCGTACCCGCGAAGGCATGGACCACGCCATCGCGTTCGCCGAAACCGGCCACCTGGTGCTGTGCACGTTGCACGCCAACAACGCCAACCAGGCCATGGACCGCATCATCAACTTCTTCCCGGAAGACCGCCGCGGGCAGCTGCTGATGGACCTTTCGCTGAACCTGAAGGGCGTGGTCGCGCAGCAGCTGATTCCGTCGCCGGACGGCAAGTCGCGTCGCGTGGCCATGGAAATCCTGCTCGGCACGCCGCTGGTGCAGGACTACATCCGCGACGGCGAGATCCACAAGCTGAAGGAAGTGATGAAGGAATCGGTCCAGCTGGGCATGAAGACCTTCGATCAAAGCCTGTTCGAGCTGTACCAGGCCGGCGAGATCAGCTACGAGGATGCACTGCGCTACGCCGATTCGCAGAACGAAGTACGTCTGCGCATCAAGCTGTCGCAGGGCGGCGACGCCCGCACCCTGTCGCAGGGTCTGGACGGCGTGGAGATTTCCGAAGTCCGTTGAGGCCAACATCGTTGGCCGTTTCCGGGCGCGTGCGGTGCCATACCGCCGCGCCCGTGTTGTATCTGCCACGCCAAGGGGGCCGTGAATGACGCAGGAAGCCGCACTGAAAACCCGCTACGCGGGCATGGACACCGACGCGTTGCTGGCGCTGTGGCAGGGCCAGGAGCGCATGGATTGGGCCGAAGCGCTGCTGGCCGAGGAACTGCAGGCGCGCGGGGTGGAGCCGCAACGGCTGGAGGAACTGGCCGCCGCGCGCGACCCGCATGGCGCGTCCAGCGTCAGCGCAGCGGTCGGGGCACCGACCGGGTTGGCGTACTTCTTCCTTATCCGCATGGGCGCGGTCGCCTTGGCCTTCGCCGCGGAGCGCACAGTGGGCTCGCTGTATGGCGAGATCTGGGCCAGGCTGGCGCTGCTTGCGGTCCTGCTCGGCTACGTGACGCTGGGCAGCTGGCAGGTGTGGCGTCGCACCCGACGCCCAATGGGCGGTGCGTCTGCCTTCGGCACGGCCTACCAGACGATTGAACTGGGTGTGCTGGCGCTGGCGCTGATGGCCGGGCTGGGCTGGGCGTTCAGCCAGATACCGGAGTCGGAGCCCGAGATGGCTGCCCAGCCCGTGGGGGCCCCCTCCTTGATGGACCCCTGAACCTGAATGTCGGGCGCGCCGCTGCCCGGCGCAGGCGGAATTTAATTGCCAGGTGAATCAATTTCACCTGCAACTGTAACGCCGATCGTGTCTAATACGTCTCCCCACGAGCGGTACCCCCACCCATGTCTCTCCAATCCCATGGCCCCGCGCCGTGCGAAGACGCTGACGGCCACCTGGTCACTGCCGGGCCGTTGACCCCGCCGCCCGACAGCGCCGGTACCGTTGCCGACGAAAAAGCACTGCGCCATTCCACGGCGGAAGACGTGCAGGGCATGGTGCTGGCCACGCTGGTGGCGTCGCTGGGGCTGGCGATCTTCGCCAAGGGTGGGCTGATGATTGGTGGGATGGCCGGTCTGGCCTTCCTGCTGCACTACGCGGCCGGCTGGAACTTCGGCCTGGTGTTCGTGCTGGTGAACCTGCCGTTCTACTGGGTGGCAGTGCGGCGCATGGGCTGGGAGTTCACCCTGAAGACCTTTGCGGCGGTCACCGCCTGTGGCGTGTTGACCGATGTGCTGCCGCGCTTCGCCGACTTCTCGCACATGGCTCCGCTGTATTCGGCGCTGGTCGGTGGCGCGTTATCCGGTCTCGGCATTCTGTTCTTCATCCGCCATCGTGCCAGCCTGGGCGGCATCGGCATCCTGGCGGTATACCTGCAGCGCACCCGCGGCTGGAGTGCGGGCAAGGTGCAGATGTCGTTCGACACGCTGCTGATGTGCGCGGCGTTCTTCGTGCTGTCGCCGATGCAGGTGATGTATTCGGCCATCGGTGCCGTGGTGCTCAGCCTGGTGCTGATGTTCAACCACCGCCCCGGTAGATACATGGGCGTTTGAGCCCGCGCGGGCGACCACCAACGGTGGCCGCCTACCGGGAATCCCGGTAGGTCACGCCCGTTGGTCGGGCCGCATTTCCTGCAACCGCTTGTACACCGGGCACGTCTTCGCATGCGCCCCGGGCAGATAGCCCAGGCTCATCAGAAACTCACCGGTGATTTCGCCACCGGTAAACCGGAACGTCTTCTTGAACAGCTTCACCCAGTCGGCCTTGCTGCGCGGGTGATGTGCGTCCAGCCACTGCGCGAATGAGCCATGGCTGGTCCGCAGCTGTTGAATCACCTGCGCGTTGTGAATGGCCGCGTGCACTTTCAGCCGGTTGCGGATGATGCCGGCGTCGTTCAACAGCCGCTCGACATCACGTTCCCCATACGCCGCCACGGCGTCCACGTTGAACTGGCTGTACGCCTTCCGGAATCCTTCGCGCTTCTTCAGGATGGTTTCCCAGCTCAGCCCGGCCTGGTTGATCTCCAGGATCAGGCGTTCGAACAGCTCACGCTCGTCGCGCTGCGGAAAACCGTACTCATGGTCGTGGTAGTGGCCGTGGACCGGATGGCCCGGGGCAATGCTGCAGTAACCGCTCATGGTGTTTCCTTTTTGCGCGGAGGTTCATCCACGCTTTGTGGGGTGCCTCTGGCCAGGGAAACCTGCGGCCAGCGCGGGCGCTGCAGGTTCAGTTCGCCCGCCAGTAGTGCAGCCTTGGCCGCTTCGGTATCGGCCTTGCCATTGTGCCCGTAGAAATTGAGGGTGCCGGCGTCCTGCCACTTTCCCTGACTGCGCGCATGCAGCTGACAGAACGGCCCGACCTGGTCTTCCAGGCGGCACAGCAGCATCTCGTCGGTGCCATCGCCGTCCAGGTCGCGGCGCAGGGCGACGCAATGTTCGTCCACATCCAGGCACTCGCTGTCAGCCAGCGACCGGTCAAGCACCGCCGCCCACCAGTCCGCATCCGGGGCGGGGGCACCCTTCACCAACGCCACATGCCGCTGCAGCGCGGCGAGGTCACGCAGGCCGTCATCCAGCAGGGCTCCGTCGCTCCAGCGCGTCTCGCGTGCCAGCGCATCCTTGATCACGCTGACCGCGCGCGCGTCCTTGCCCAGTAGCGGATCCTGCTGCAGCTCGCGCAGCGCATCCACGCCACGCCGGCCAAGCTCGAAGCGCAGGGTAAGGGCATCGTTGGCATTGATCACAGCGGGGTCGTTCTTCAGCCTCGCCACCTGGCTGGCAATGCTGATCCGCACGCCATCCAGCAGCGGCGAATTGGCCAGCAGGGCCACCGCCAGCACCACCCAGCACATCCATCGGTTCACCCGTTCAATCGGCTGCAGCCAGCGGCCGCGACGACGCAGCACCGCAAGCGCGTAGCCCACCGCATAGCCACACACGGTCAGTACCACCAGCGCACCCCAGAAGCGCTCCAGCGTCCAGCCGTATTGGCCGATGCGCAGCCCCATCGCATACAGCGCCAGCCCCGCATACACCGGCAGTGCCAGCAGGCTGGCATCCACCAGCCGGCGCAGCCACATCGGATACGCCGCGCGCTCGCTGTCGTGCTGGTACACCGCGTTGGTGAATGCCACCAGCAGCAGCGACACGATCACCAGCAGCCAGGTCGCCGAACGGGTCTTCCACAACGCCTCCAGCCCGGCAAATGGCAGGCTCAGCACGAACAACACGGCAATGAACGACAGCAGCGGCAACAGGCCGCGGCAGATCGCGAACAGCACCTGCCGGGTCACCTGGATCGCGCGGTGCTGGGTGCGGCCGATCAGCACGCCGAAGCCGAACAGGCAGCCGGTGGCCAGTGCGATGAAAGCATCTTCGCGGAACAGGTCGCGGAAGAAGTCGATATCGACCAGCTGGAACAACGCCGCCCATAACCACAGCAGCATCCAGGTCAGGCCGGTAAAGGCCAGCGCCAGCGCCAGGGTCAGCCCGTTCTGCCAGGCACGTTCAAACAAGGCGTCATAGGTGGCACGCCAATGACCCTGTTGCAGGCGGAACTGCCACCACGGCAGGGTGACGAACACGGCGATGGCCATGCTGATCGAGAACGGCCAGTGCAGCGGGCCATCGTTCAATCCAGTGGCACCGCCGCCCAGATTCCAGCCAATCCAGCTGGCCAGCGCCAGCACCACCGCTGAGCCGATCGCCGCATGCAGCCACAGCCGGCGGTCGCGCAGGTCCACCAGGGTGAGCGCGACGGCGGTGGGAATGGTCAGCACCCACGTATACCAGCGGTAGCGACTGGCGATGTCCTGGAACGGCCAGCCTTCGCCGGCCTGCTGCACGGCATACAGCGCCAGTCCCTGCAGCAGCGCGATCAGCACGATGGTGCTGCGCGAGGACAGCGGCAGGGCGGGAAGCGAGGTGTCATTCATGGCATGCGTCATGGCGCGGTCTCCTCGGGAACGATCACATCCACGCTCACCGGTTTGCCATGCGGCAAGGCCAGGCGCGGCCAGCGTTGATCATGGATTTCCAGCTGACCTGCGCGCAGGGCGGCATTGCCCTCATCGGCTGAATGACCGCGTCCATACTGGCCCAGGAAGTTCACCGCCGCTTCGTTGCGCCATTGGCCATTCTCGCGGACGTGCAGCACGCAGTGCGCGCCGACATAGCCGGTCAGCTCGCACAGCAGCAGATCGTCGTTGCCGTCACCGTCCAGGTCGCGCATCAGCACCACGCATTCCTGGCCCACCCGCAGGCAGTCGGCAGAGCGGAGTCTGCCCTCGACCACGGCGGTCCACCAGTCCGGGGACGGTGTCGGCAGCCCCTTGGCCACGCTCAGCTGGCGCTGCAATGTGGCCACATCACGCAGCGTGTTATCCGCGGGTTTCCCGGGCTGATCGTCACTCCATCGCGTTTCGCGAGCCAGCACCTTGCTGATGGCGTCGACTGCACGGGCATCCCGAGACACCTGCGGGTCCTGCCGGAGTTCGCGGAGTGCTTCGACGCCGCGCCGTCCCATCTTGAAGCGCAGGGGTATCAGCTCCTTGCTGTCCAGCATGGCCGGGTCGGCCTGGAGTCGTGCCACCTGGCTGGCCACGCTGATCCGGGTGCCGTCCAGCACCGGCGAACTGGCCAGCAATGCGGTGGCCAGTACGGTCCAGCACATCCAGCGGTTGGCGGTTTCGATGCCCTGCAGCCAGCGGCCCCGGCGGCGCAGCACGGCCAGGGCGTAGCCCACCGCATAGCCGCACACCAGCACCACCACCACCACGCCCCAGAAGCGCTCCAGCGTCCAGCCGTACTGCGCGATCCGCAGGTACATCGCATACAGCGCCAGGCCGGCATAGACGGGCAGCACCATCAGGCTGGCATCGACCAGGTGCCGCAGCCAGCGCGGGTAGGTCGACTGGCCGTCGTGATGCTGATAGACCGCATTGGTGAACACCACCAGCAGCAGAGACACCCAGATCAGCAGGCTGGCCGCCGAGGGCGTGGTCCAGAGCGGGGCCAGACCGGTAATGGGAAGGAAGAGCAGGAACACGACCGCCATCAGCGACAACAGCGGCAGCAGGCCACGGCACAGCGCGAACAGCACCAGCCGGATCACCTGGACGGCGCGGTGCTGGGTGCGACCGATCACCACGCCGAAGCCCATCAGGGTGCCGGTGATCACGGCGATACCCGCCGGCGCAGTCAGGATCCGCTGGAACAGGTCGATGTTCACCACCAGGAACAGGCCTGCGCCCATGCCCAGCAGCATCCAGGTCAGCCCGGTGAAGAGCGCCGCCAGGGCCAGGGTGAGGGCGTTCTGCCAAGCCAGTTCAAACAATGCCGGGTAAGGTGCGCGCCAATCACCGTGCTGCAACCGGTATTGCCAGTACGGCAGGATGATGAAGGTCGCGGCCGCCATGCAGATCGAGAAAGGCCCCAGCAGCCCACTAGGCTCCATCCCAGCGGCGTCGCCACCGACGTTCCAGCCAATCCAGCTGGCCAGCAGCAGCACCACCATCGAGCCCACCGCCACATGCAGCCACATGCGACGGTCGCGCAGGTTCACCAGGGTCAGCGCCAGCGCGGTGGGTACGGTCAGCACCCACGCCATCCAGCGGCAACGGTGGGCGATGTCGTTGAACGGGGCGCTTTCGTCCAGCGCGAACACCGCATACAGGGCCAGGCCCTGCAGCAGCGCGATCAGCACGATGGCGGCACGTGAAGCGAGGGGCAGGGCGGGGGGCGTGGCGTCGTTCACGATCAGCGTCCATGCGGGTGTGGGAGCATCCTAGCCGAGGACTCACGCCCCTGTCTGGAGCCCTGCGGTTAGAATGGAGCCATGTCACAGCTGCCCACGTCCCTTGCCGATCACCTGCTGGTAGCGCTGCCGTCGCTGACCGACCCCACGTTTGCGCGCAGCGTGGCACTGATCTGCCAGCATGACGAAGCCGGGGCCATGGGTGTGCTGGTCAACCAGCCCTCCGAGTACACCTTGGGCGAAGTGCTGGCACAGATGGAAATCAGCACCGACAACGCGGCACTGCGCGACCAGCCGGTGCTCAATGGCGGGCCCGTGCACCCGGAACGTGGCTTCGTCATTCACGACGACCCGCGTGAGTGGGATGCCTGCCTGGCTGTCGGCGAAGGCCTGTTCCTGACCACCTCGCGCGACATTCTGGAAGCCATGGCCCGTGGCGAGGGTCCGCGCAACGCGCTGGTCACCCTGGGCTGCGCTGGCTGGAGCTCGGGTCAGCTGGAAAACGAGCTGGCTGAAAACAGCTGGCTGGCGGTGCCGGCCGATGCCGATCTGCTGTTCAGCACGCCGCTGGATGAACGCTGGCAGGGCGCGGCGGCGCGCCTGGGCGTGGACCTGTTCCACCACACCGGGTACAGCGGCCATGTCTGAGCCGGCCAGCATCCGCCGTGACGGTACGGTGCTGGGCTTTGACGTCGGCTCGCGACGCATCGGTGTCGCCATCGGCAGTTCGTTCGGTACCCACGCCCGCGCCATTGCCGTGGTCGACGTGCACGGCAACGGTCCGGACTGGGGCGCGGTGGAGCGCCTGATCAAGGAATGGCGGCCCGATGGCCTGGTGGTGGGCGACCCGCTCACCCTGGATGGCCAGGACCAGCCCAACCGCAAGCGTGCGCAGGGCTTTGCCCGCCAGCTGCGGGAACGTTTCAAACTGCCGGTGGTGCTGGTCGACGAGCGTTCCAGCTCGGTTGAAGCCGCGCGCCGCTTTGCGGTAGAGCGTGCCGAGGGGCGCAAGCGTCGTCGTGACGCGGCGACCCTGGACGCGGTTGCCGCCGCCGTCATCATCGAGCGCTGGTTGTCCGCGCCGGATGACGCCACCCCTGTTTCCTGACCCCTCAGATCCTGCCATGACCGCCACGCAACTCGATTCCGATGGACGCCTGCGCCACCTGCTGACCCTGGAAGGTCTGCCCCGCGAAACCCTGTTGCAGCTGTTGGACCGTGCCGGCCAGATCCGCGATGCTGCGGTGGGTCGTGTCGGCAACAAGCGCCAGGTACTGGCCGGTTCGGCGGTGTGCACGCTGTTCTTCGAGCCCTCCACCCGCACCCGCAGCTCGTTCCAGCTGGCCGCGCAGCGGCTGGGCGCGGACGTGCTGAACTTCGACGCGTCCACCTCGTCCACGCGCAAGGGCGAAACTGCCTGCGACACCTTGAAGAATCTGGAAGCGATGGGCGTGCGCGGCTTTATCGTCCGTCACCCCGATGACGGTGCCGTGGCCGCGCTGTCGCAAGCGGCAGGCGAGGGCACCGCGCTGATCAATGCCGGCGACGGCCGCAGCTCGCACCCCACCCAGGGCCTGCTCGACATGCTGACCCTGCGCCAGGCCAAGGGCGCGGATTTCTCGAAGATGAAGGTGTTGATTGTCGGCGACGTGAAGCACTCGCGCGTGGCCCGCACCGACCTGCATGCCCTGCGCACGCTCGGTGCCGGCGAGATCCGCGTGTGTGGTCCGCAGTCGCTGCTGCCGGATGATGAAACGCTCAAGGGCTGCATCGTCGGCCAGGACTTCGACGCCATGCTGGAAGGCGTGGATGCGCTGATGATGCTGCGCCTGCAGCGCGAGCGCATGGAAGAGGGCCTGGTGCCGTCAATCGAGCAGTACCACGCCGAGTACGGTCTGACCGCCGAGCGCCTGAAGCGGGCAGGGCAAGATGCCGCCGTGCTGCACCCGGGCCCGATCAACCGCGGCGTCGAAGTCACTGACGAAGTCGCCGACGGCCCGCAGTCGTGGGTATTGCGCCAGGTCGCCAACGGCGTCGCCGTGCGCATGGCGGTGCTGGAGACGCTGCTGGGTTGATGCGGGCGCGGCATGCTCATGGGGGGCCGACCAACGGCCGGCGCTACCGTGGGGAACTGGATTG